>JAFUUM010000172.1 GCA_017477805.1 Lachnospiraceae bacterium | reverse complement strand
TGTTCCGAAATTTCGGAACAGTGATGAATGAGGAGATGGCAAGATTTCTTTTGGGAAAACCCAAGGAATTATACGTTTCCAGTTATTTTGCGGTAAGAAAATTCGTGGTGGAGGAGATGCTCCGCTATGAGAATCCTTATCCGTATGTGATCGGACTGGTGCTTCGGACCACCAAGAGGATCGCCAATGTGAACGTCAATCACAGACAACGCGAGATCGGTACTTCCGGCTATACATTAAGCAAACTGCTTGGGCTGTGGCTCAACGGATTTACCGCGTTCTCCGTAAAACCGCTGCGGATCGCCACCATGATGGGCGGCTTGTTTGCGGTGGTGGGTTTTGTTTACGGCATTTACACGGTGATCAGAAAACTTGTTAATCCCATCGCCCCTCTGGGATGGAGTTCCACCATGGCGGCACTGATGTTCATCGGTGGATTTATGCTGCTGATGCAGGGCCTTGTGGGAGAGTATATCGGCCGCATCTACATCAGCATGAACAGCGCGCCACAGTTTGTGATCAGAGAGGTGATCGGCTATGACGGAGACAAAAAATAGTCTTTCTCTGGGAAGGATCGGGCGCATCGTCCGGATCCTTCTTCTTTTTGCGGGAGCATGCCAGATCCTCTTTGGACTGGCCTATCTTGCCGCAAACCTGGGGAAGATGCAAAACTATGGGGAGACTTATGAACTGTTGGACGCAGGGAAGAGTCTCGTGTTTGACGATCGAACGGGTCTGATCTACCCTCTTATCCTGGCGGCAGCGGATCTGCTTCACGGGATCACGGGAGTTCCTTTTATGCTTCCCGTGCAGATCCTTCAGCTGGTATTGGCTTATATTTCTTCGAGCCTGGTCCTGAAGTCTTTCTGCAATGTGACTACAGGAAACCGCCTGTACGTCGAAACGGCAAACCTGTTTCTTTTGACGTCGGCACCCCTTTTACAGATCCACCTTTCGGGACTGCCTTATTCCCTTGCTCTGTCTGTCCTGTGTGTTCAATATGTTGTTACAAAACGGGCCTTTGGGAAGGAATATGAGAAGAAGATGATGTGGCAGTGGCTCCTTTTGTTTGTCCTGGAAGAGCTGATCCTGCCCTGGACGGGTTTTTTGGGAGCATTGTTTGCTCTTATCTGCCTGCTGTTTACCCGTGGGGAAAAGAAGATACAGATCCGCGGTCTCCTTGTGGCAGCAGTCCTTTTGATCTGTTTTCATGTTCTGGCCGGGATCTTTATCCTGAAACCCGGCAACCGCGGGAAGATGCAAAATTCCCCCATTGCCATCGCGGCCTGTCATCTGACCTGGTCGAGGCTGGCAGACAATTATTTCTTCTGGGATGAAGAGATCAAGGAGATCTTTTCCGAGGAGGATGCGGTGGCGGTTACCAATACGGAGAGCCTGGTGCTGACGGACTTTGGTGCCACCGTGGATGCAGAGTACGGATATTTTGGCGCGCAGAAAGTGTATCTGCACATGATGGCAAACGTGTTTCAAAACCGGACCAGAGAAGCAGTCTCCGATCAGATCGCAGATCTGAAGTCCTACGGGTTTATGCCTGTGACCGTTTTTTCAAATCTGAAGGGGTACGGACGGAGCCAGACGGGATTTCATGTGGGCAGGCTTCGGGAGCATTCCCCGGAACTGGGGAGTCTCCTTATCATGATCTCCCTGTATCTGATCCCTATCAGCATTCTGCTAAGCGGTGCCGTAATAACGCTGCTTTCAAAGAAAATGGTTAACATAAATTCGGCTTTTATTTTCGCTGTTTTCGTGATCGCAGTGGTGATCACAGCCTTTTCCGGGTACTTCCCCTTTGACTACAGACGGGGATATCTGCTCTGGTATCTGATGGAAATTCCGGGGGCATTTGCCATGGTATCTGCCACCGAGGGAGAGAGAAAACTGTTATGGTAAAACTGATCCTGCTTGGAATATGGATGGTGATCACGCCCATGCTCTGTGCATATGGGTTTGCCCGCCCCGGAAAAAGATACCGGTCCCTTGGACTTTTGCCCATGGGGATCCTTTTTCTGTGGGCTTCTTTTCAGCTTGTTTCCGTGCCCTTTATCTTAAAAGAAGCGGATTACGGTGTGCTGAAAACGGTGACCGTCCTGATCTGGATCCTGGCAGCCCTTTACGGAGCCTTCCGGATGGTCGGGGACAGAAAGACTCTGAAAGAGGAACTTGTTAACGGGCTGCAGGAACTGAAGTCTAAAGATGCGCTCTTCCTTATTACCCTGATCCTTGCGCTGGGGGCCGTTTTGTTTCAGGTGTTTATGGCCTACCGTCTGGTCTATGCGGACGGAGATGATTCCTACTATGTTGTGATGGGCAGTATCGCCGAGAGCAATGGGCTGATGTATACCGTGGATCCTTACACCGGGCAGGGGTTTGGCGGCCTGGAACTGCGGCACTGCTTTGCACCTTTCCCCATCTGGCTTGCGGTGATGTCGAGTCTGATCCGGGTGCACGTGGGAGTGGCGGCACACTCCATGCTTCCCCTGATCCTGATCCCTGTGACCTATCTGATCATCTGGAAGATCTTTCGGATCCTGATCCCGGAAAAGGCGCCGCTGGGAGTCCTGTTCTTTGCAGTGCTCCAGATCTTTGGAAATACATCCATTTATCGGAATTCCACCTTCTTACTGACGAGGACGCGTCAGGGAAAAGAGGCACTGGCGGAAGTTGTGATCCCTTTTTTCTTTCTCCTGTTTTTGCAGATCATGAAAGAACTTAAGGAACAGGATAAAAGGCCGCGGTTTCCTTATTTTCCCATGATCCTTACGGTGGTGGCTGCCTGTCTTTGCAGCACCATGGGGGCTTTTCTTGTGTGTATCCTGGCGGGATGTCTGGGACTTTTGACCGGGATCCTGTATAAACGTTACAAATTGATCCTGTGGACATTTCTGTGCTGCCTGCCGGCGGTCTTTTATGTGCTGTTGTATATCAAACTGGTATGAGGTAGAAGATCTTGCCTGAAACGTTTTTGATCTTAAAAGAATACTTCGGTTCCATCCTGTTTCTGGGATCATATGTCCTTTCCTTTGCGTATCTCTGCGTGACGGAAAAGAAAAAGGAGATCCGGATCGCCCTTGTGTACTATCCGGCGATGATGCTGGTGCTGTTCTTACTGCCGCCGGTCCATAAACTGGTTTCGGCGGTCATGAATGACACTGCCATTTATTACAGGCTCTTGTGGCTCCTTCCGGCAAGCCTGACCATCGGATACGCCGGAGTGAAGGTGATCTCTGAACTGAAAAACAAATGGATCCGGATCCCGGCCATTGTTTTATGCCTGTGTGTCCTTGTGGGTACCGGAGATTACATGTACGATAATCCCTATTTCTCCCGGGCAGAAAACCGCTTCCATATTCCCGGAGCGGTGCAGCTGATCTGTGATGCCATATCCATTCCGGGAAGAGAAGTCCGGGCGGCCTTTCCACCGCATCAGGTGATGTTTGTCAGACAGTATGACCCTACGATCCTGATGCCTTACGGCCGAAATATTCAGATCGACGGCTGGGATAAATTTCCGGAGCAGTACGGATTTTATGAGGCCATGTCCCAACCCACCATCGACTGCAAAACCGTTGCGGAATACGCCGTGGAAACCGGGACCCAGTACGTGATCGTCCATATGTACCAGCCTCTGGAAGGCACCTTTGAGGAATTTGGATATCAGGCGGTTGCAAACGTAGACGATTACGTTATTTACTGTAGTACGGGATCCGAACTATTTTCATTGTGGTAAATTTGTTGGTTTTTACCCACTTGCAATCTTTTTCAAGGTGGCGTATAGTAGAATTAACTTAAAGGTTTAAGTTGAATGGCGCCAAGGAAGGCACGCTTAGCGTGCCCTTTAGCTCGGATGCATGGCATCCGATGTCGCCGGCTGCGCCGGAACGACGCAAGTGGGGTTGAAGCATGGTATCGATGAAGGATATCTCCGCGGCCTGCGGAGTCTCTATCGCAACGGTTTCCAAGGCCTTAAATGACCATACGGATATCGGTGAGGGGACAAAAAGGCACATCAAGGAAGTTGCGGAAAAGATGGGGTATTTTCCGAATTCCGCAGCAAAAGCCCTGAAGACCAACAGAACATACAATCTCGGAGTGATGTTCGTGGATAAGGCCAGAAGTGGTCTGACCCATGACTATTTTGCTGCGGTTTTGGACAGCTTTAAGAGCACGGCGGAGCAAAACGGTTATGATATCACCTTCATCAACAGCAATCACTCCGGAGACAGAAGGATGTCATACTTAGCCCACGCCCGCTACAGAGGCGTTGACGGTGTGATCATTGCCTGTGTGGACTTTGGCGATCCCGAGATCGAGGAACTGATCCGCAGCGATCTTCCCGTGGTGACCATCGACCACCTGTTTAACAACCGCATTGCCGTCATGTCCGATAACGTTAAAGGAATGAGAGATCTGGTGACTTATTGTTATGAAATGGGCCACAGAAAGATCGCTTACATACATGGAGACGAGTCTTCCGTTACCAGCAGCAGACTGCTGTCCTTTTATAAGACGGCGGAGGAGCTGGGATTGGAGATCCCCGATAAATACGTGCTCCCCGGCATGTATCGTAATGCCGAGTCGGTGATGGAACAGACCAGAAAACTTCTGGAACTGCCGGATCCCCCTACCTGTATCCTTTGTCCCGATGATTTCTCTGCTTACGGTAGCTTTAATGCCGTGACGGAAAAAGGACTTCGGGTAGCCAAGGATATCTCCGTGGCAGGCTTCGATGGCATCCGGATCACAAGACATTTGGAGCCTCAGCTTACCACCATCCGTCAGGATACAAAGGCCATCGGTAAGAAAGCGGCGGAAAGGCTCATCGCGCTTATTGAGCATCCCAAGACGACCCTCATCGAGCAGATCATCGTGGAGGGAACTTTATACGTTGGAAACTCCGTAGGAAAACTGGATGCCTGATGGGGCTAAATAAGACGCAAAAAGCGGTTTCGAAAAATTTCGAAACCGCTTCTTTTTGTTGTTTGGATTTATTCGGGTTTGAACTCGTAGGTACCAAATCTGTTGAGGGCAGCCAGATACCGGTCTGCCAGAAGTTTACGGCCCTCGGTGTTCAGGTGGATATTGTCTTCCAGATATTTGTCCGCAATGTCTTCGTAAATGGTGCCGTAGAAATTATCCACAAAGGAAACACGGTTTCCCAGAGCGGAAAAATACTGGCGGTTTACGTAGATAAACTGGGGAGCACCAAGTTTTGCGGACTCGTCGGCGCTGGAGTAAGATTTTCCGTTTTCGTCAACGAAGTGTGCAAAGTGAGGACTCATGATGATGATCCTCGCATCCGGGTAAGTGCTCTGCAACATCTGCAGGGAGGCGTTTAAAGCCCCGAAGTAATTTGTGATGGACACATCCTCCGTGGCAGAAGTATCGCCGGGAGGTCTCTGTCCCAGGAAATCCCGGGAGTCGTAGAAGATGCAGATGGCATCCAGTTTTTCTTTGTCGATCTTTTTCAGTTCTTCCAGAGCGGATCTCATTTGGTCGGTAAAGAGTTCTCCGAGATCCTCCGAAGCCTGCCGGATCACGCTGTCGTCACCGGTATTTAAGTATTTTGCGATGGTGGGCAGGTTTAAACCGTCCATACGGAAGGAAGAAGAGTACTCTTCCTGGGCACAGGTGACGTAACTGCCGGGGATGGCGGCATTGTAGATGGCGGTGGCACCGGTCTTTTGGCGGATCAGGTCCGCGAAGCCTTCGCCCTCGTCTTCCCCGTCTACGAGCACATCGTTGCCAAGCAGCAGGATGTGGAGTTCGTCATCCGCGTTGGGAGCCACATAGTTTGGATCGTCCGCATTTAAGGGGATGATATGATCATTGGCTTCCGTATCGAATTCCGAGGTATCCTCGGTGGTGTCGATCTGTAACCTTGTGCCTTTGTTCCAGATCATCAGACGGATCACCGCGATGGCCAAAATGGCCAGGATCACGATGAGCAGGATGATGTGCAGTTCGGGCATCCGTTTTTTCTTCTTTTTTGCAGTGGGACGGTGCTCGGAAGGAGGAGCCTGGCGGCGTGGTTTTTGCCGTTTCGGGACTTCTTCGTAGTCCTCCTCAACTATATCCTCATCTTCTTCATCTATATCAGATGGGTGGGGAGTTTTTTTGTCCAGATCCAGGAATTCAATGTCTTCGAGATCCTCGAATTCCTCGTCGTTTTGTGGTTTCATAGTATTCTCCTGAAGCCGTAAGTTTTACGGCGATTTGTGTCGGGCAAACCCTTGTATTCATTCATAACACAACCATTCCCAAAGGGCAAGCACGAAGCCCGCCACGCTTGTATACAATATGGAATGGTGGTAAAATAATACGGATAATGTGTACTTGAAAGGAAACTGACATGGGTATTTTACGCGGGACACCCGGTAAGAAAACCAAGAAAAAGAGACATAAGCAATCGGAGATGCTCCGCCATCATAAGATCGGTACCAAAGAGATCCGGGAAGCTGAAGAGGAGTATTACGAAGACGTCGAAGAGTACTACGAAGACGGTGACGAGGAGTACTACGAAGAAGCCGACGGGGAGTACTACGAAGAAGAAGCCGGCGACGAGTACTACGAAGAAGCCGACGGGGAGTACTACGAAGAAGAAGCCGACGGGGAGTACTACGAAGAAGCCGACGGAGAGTACTACGAAGAAGAGGCTGACGGAGAGTACTACGAAGAAGAGGCTGACGGGGAGTACTACGAAGAAGAGACTGACGGGGTGTACTACGAAGAAGCCGATGGCGAGTACTACGAAGACGCTGACGGAGAGTACTACGAAGAGGAAGCCGACGGAGAGTACT
>JAFUUM010000171.1 GCA_017477805.1 Lachnospiraceae bacterium | reverse complement strand
GCTTTTGATTACTGGGTCCAGATCAACAATAACAATTATCAGGCCCGTACTACGGCCCAGGTGGTCATCGAGCAGGTGGAAGACCTGATCGAGAATGCGGATGCAAGAGAGCGGATCCTGACGGAAACGTTGAAGGAAAACTATATCATCCGTGCCAAGGCGGTATCTTATATGCTGGACAAGATGCCTGCGCTGGAGCGGGAAAGAGAAGAACTGGTCCTTATGGCGGAACTGATGTCCGTGGATGAGATCCACCTGTTCAATACAAGGGGAGAGATCTACGGAGGAACAGTTCCCAGATATTACGGTTACAGTTTTGACTCCGGAGAACAGATGGCATACTTTAAGCCCATGCTGGACAAGGAATGGGAGATGTGCCAGGACCTGATCCCCAATACCGCGGAAGCAAAGCCCATGATGTATGCCATCGTGTGGAACGATGCCAGGACGAGAATGGTCCAGGTAGGTATCGAACCCGTGCGCTTGATGAATGAGTTACGATCCGGTGAGATCTCCGAGATGATCAGACATCTGCCTACCTATGACGGTATTGAGATCCTGGTGGGAGATGCAGAGACGGGAGAAGTCCTGGGATCCACGTTACCCAGGTATGAAAACAGGACATTTAGGGAATTTGGGGCAATGCCTGTAAACGGAAACGATGTGCAGGAGGATGAAGTACGCTTCTTTACCTCCGAACATCTAGATGGGTATCAGTGTTCCATCATAACCCACCAGGGTCACCTGATCCTGGTGATGCAGGAGAAGGATCAGATCAACAGCCAGCTGCCGGCAAACATGTATATGACGCTGTTATATCTTTTTGTGGCAGGCGCTGTCATTTACGTTGTTGTCCATAAAATGACCACCCAGATCATCGAGGAGCATAAGTCCGCTAATACGGATGCGCTGACAGAACTTCAGAACAGACGGGCTTATGAGTTGACCCTGAAGGAATTGCAGAAGGCAACTCCCGAACAGAAAAAGAATGTGACCTACATCTCCATGGATGCCAACGGCCTTAAGAATATCAACGATCACTACGGCCATGATGCCGGAGATGCGGTGATCACCGGAGTTGCGGATTGCATCCGTCAAAGTTTCGGAGATGAAAATGCGTACCGGATCGGCGGCGATGAGTATGCGATCCTGTATCGGGGGACCACGGCGGATCTGCGGAAAGCCAAAGCCATCTTTGAGGAGAAGGTCAAAGCCTGGAACGAAAAGCATCCCTTTAAACTATCCATTTCCGTTGGCTATGTGGACTGGGCGGAATATCCCGAGTCCGATATCATGGAAGTCTGCAAACTGGCGGATTTCCGGATGTATATGGAAAAAGAGCAATATTATTCCGAAGACGGACATGACAGAAGAAAGAACGGACCCGGTAACTAAGTACCGGGCCCGTTTTTTGATGTCTTATGTTGGTTTCTTAAGAGTTATGCGAACAGCTTGTAGTATTCTTCCAGAGCTTCTTCTAATCTTTCAAAAAATTTCTTCATAGTGGTCGCCTCCTTTTCGCGGTTGAAGGAAATCAGATATTGGGAAGTTCTTCCCGTTTCTTGTTAAGTTCACTCTAACACATTGCTTTCCTCCTGTAAAAAACATATAATATAACAGGTTCTATACCAAAAAGGTATAGCAGAAAGAGGAGTCATTATGAAAAGAAACGAGTGTGTGATCGCCTGTGTTTTGGCGGCTTCCCTGGTGATGGGAGCCTGCGGTGCACCGGCGGCCGAAAACAAAAATGCGGAGACAACTGCTGTCGAAACTGCGGCAAGCGCGGAAACGCCGGCAGAGACGGAAGGAGAAACGGAGACCATGGAAACGGAAAACGCGCAGGAAGCGGGCATTGCAGAAGCTATCGCCCAGGAGACCTCAGAGGTGGACCTGACCGCAGGGACAGCCACCGGTGAGGAAGAAAAGGTTCCGACGGCGGAGATCAGCGATAAGATCCCGGTAAAGTACATTGATCTCAGGGTGACGGAGTGCGGTACCATCGAGCACATCTCATACGAGACAAAGGATTATTACGGGGATGGAGCGGTGATCACGAAGGAAGCAAATGTTTACCTTCCCGCAGGCTACAGCGAAGACAAGCAGTATAACGTTCTCTATCTGATGCACGGTATCGGCGGAGATGAAGCGGAATGGGGTATGACCGGCAGTACCTCCAGAGTAAAGTGCATCATGGACAACCTCACCTATTACGGAGATATCGAACCCTTTATCGTGGTTACCCCCAACGGCAGATCTTCTGCGGATAATTCCAAGAATGCCAAGGATTACAATTCCTTCTACTGTTTCGGACAGGAACTGCGTAACGATCTGATCCCCTACATCGACAGCCATTACAGCACCTATGCGGACTACGATGAGAACGGTTATGATCTGACGGCAGCAAGAGATCACAGAGCCATGGCAGGTCTTTCCATGGGCGGCATGCAGACCATCAATATCGGTATCTGCGAGTGCGTGGACATCCTCAGTTATTTTGGAGCATTTTCCGCAGCACCCACCAGCAATGCGGCATATAAGATCGCACAGATCTTAAAGGAAAACGAGTATCCCATCCACTACTTCTACAGTATCTGCGGAAAGGGCGATAACGTAGCTTACGCCAGTGCTTCCGCAGCGGCTAAGACCCTGACTGCCCAGTGCGATCAGTTTGTGGACGGGGAAAACTATATGTGGCAGGAAGTCACCGGCGGACATGATTTTAATGTCTGGTATCTGGGCTTTTATAACTTCGCACAGCTTGTCTTTTCCAAAGGGAAATAAGACGGCTCCGTAACGGAGGGATCATATGGAACTGCATCATATCAGGTATTTTTTGACAGTGGCGGAAGAGGGAAGTTTTACAAGGGCCGCAGAGAAACTGCATATCGCCCAGCCTCCCCTGAGCCGTCAGATCCGGGATCTGGAAGAAGAACTGGGAACACCCTTATTTGACAGAAGAGCAAGAGGTCTGATTCTCACGGAAGCAGGCCAGCGTTTCCGCCAGTATGCGGGCCAGATCCAATATCTTGCGGATCAGTCCGTGGAAGATATGAAGGAGATGAAAACGGGCCTTCGGGGAACGTTATACCTTGCTACCGTAGAAGGAAGAGCCCCCCAGCTTTTATCCGAGTGGATCGCAGGCTTCCATGAGATCTATCCCCATGTGCAGTATAATCTCTGGAATGGAAATTCCGATGATGTGATCGGACGGGTAAACAAAGGTCTCTGCGACCTTGCTATTATCACCGCACCCTATGATCAGGAGGGTCTGGAAGGTGCTCAGATCTACGAGGAACCCTGGGTCGCCATGATCCCCGGGGATCATCCCCTGGCAAAGGAAAAGGGGGACAGCATCGATCTTTCCAAACTGGCACCCTATGAGCTTTTGATCCCCTCCAGACAGTCCAGGCTTCGTGAGATCGAAGGCTGGTTTTCGCCCCTCCATGAAAAGCCGAAGATCCTGTGCAGGATCGCCCACATGCTGAATGCTTATGAGCTTACGGCTCAGGGTTTGGGGATCGCCATCTTTCCGGAAGCAGCGGCAGTTTACGCCAGAGAGGGCGTTGTGATCAAAAAGATCAAAAATCCTGCGGTGACGGCAAAGTATGTCCTTGTCCGGCAAAGCGGCCGGGAAGCTACCCTGGTGGCTTCGGAATTTTGGGACCACATTGTGGCATCTCCGGCAGAGTGATCTTTGAAAGAAAACAGGAAACCTGCAGAATAATAACGATATACGCAAAAATCCCCTCGAAGCCATGGCTGCGAGGGGATTTTAATATAGGAGGAGTTTTTAGATCGAGAAGAAGTTTACTGCATCGTTCAGATGATCGTTGATGGCTCTCATTTCTTCGGTGCGGGCCTGGGTATCGGTACAGGTTCCGGAAACGGTGGAGCACTGTGCGGATACTTCTTCGGCGCTGGCACCCAGCTCCTGGGAAATCGCGCCCAGATCGGTGGTGGAGGAGGTCAGGGTATTCTTGATCTCTTCCAGTGCCGCGGAGGTGGCGGCGATGGAATTGATGCCGGCTACGCTGTCATCCACTGCAGCGGACAGAGCTGCGAACTTATCCTGAGTCTCGTTGATGTAGCCGCGCTCGGCTTCGATGATGCCGCGTACCCTTTCCGCAACCGTTACGGTCTCATCGGAGAGGGCGATCACGTTGTTTACGATGTCTTTGATCTTGGCGGC
>JAFUUM010000008.1 GCA_017477805.1 Lachnospiraceae bacterium | reverse complement strand
GAGAACTTCACCGTGGAGATCCATGAACATATCCGCCGGGAGGGGAAAGATGCTTTTTATGTCTTTGACTGCCTGTCGGAACTGCAGACCGCCTGGGCGACGGATCTGATGATGGGGAACTTTTTTCAGGTGACCTGTCCCTATCTGTTCATTCTGGATACCGTGGCCTTTTTTCCGCTGATCCGGGGAAAACATTCCTTCCAGGCTATCGCCAAGATCAGAGATACCACCCAGCTTTTCTTAGACGTATATGCTGACGGGGATAATGTATACGTGCGGCCGGATAAGGTCTGGAACAGGTATTCCGAGACCATGTTCCTGCCTCACAGGTATGTGCCCGCAACCGGTGAATTTGCGCCGATCCTCGACGGCGTCATGGCCAGCCGGTTTTATCAGATCCTCGGTGAAAATGCGGCAGCTCCCGACCGGGGCAACATGGACAGCTGGGACCGGTTCTTTAATGCTACGGAAATCCTTGCGGAAAACGGAGCGGATGTGACGGAAGCCTGTCATACCATGTGCAGGATCATGATGACAAGAGATGAACGGCTCCGGGAGATGATCCGGAAGCATTTTAAGCCCGGGGATTATTTTGCCGTGAGAAAGCGCATGATCGGCACCGGCATGATCGGAGGAAAAGCCTGCGGCATGCTCCTTGCAAGAAAGATCATCGAGAACAAATGCCCGGAGATCTTCCGGAAGTTAGAACCCCATGATTCCTTTTATATCGGTTCCGATGTGTTCTATACCTTTATTGTGGAAAACCGTTTCTGGGATCTGCGGATCCGGCAAAGGAGCAGCGAAGAGTACTTCTCCGTAGCGGATGAATTTGCGGCAAAACTCCTGGCTGGGAAATTCTCCAGAGAGATGGAAGAACAGCTTGTCAAACTTCTGGAATATTACGGCCAGGATCCCATCATCGTCCGGTCGAGTTCCATATTGGAAGACGGCTTTGGAAACGCTTTTGCGGGAAAGTATGAGTCGGTCTTTTGTTCCAATACCGGAGATATGGATCACCGGTTAGAAGAGATCGAAAATGCCATCCGCACCGTATACGCCAGCACCATGAGCAGATCCGCCCTGGACTATCGTAGCAGGAGAGGCCTGCAGGAGCGGGATGAGCAGATGGCCCTTCTGGTCCAGAGAGTATCCGGTTCTTACTACGGAGAATATTATATGCCCTGCGTGGCGGGTGTTGGCTATTCCTATAGTCCATATCGTTTTATGGAAGGCCTTGATCCCAACGCGGGAATGCTGCGTCTTGTGATGGGCCTTGGAACCTCCGCCGTGGACCGGACGGAAGGTTCTTACCCCAGGCTGGTGAGCCTGGATAAGCCAAAGGCGGTGGCGGCAAGGGATTCCGTGGAAAAGCATCAGTATTCCCAGAGAAAACTGGAACTCATGAACCGGGGATCCATGCAGCTGGAGCAGGTGGAGCCGGAGGTGGTGAAACCCTTTTTGCCCTTATTCTTAAAGAAGCTTCTGTTTGAACATGATCATGAAACGGAGCGGATGTACAGCGAACGGGGCCAGATGCGGACCATCGAATTTGTTTCCTGTCAAGGCATCGTGGAAAAAGAGACGCTGATGCAGCAGATGCGGCAGATCCTTTCCGCATTGCAGGAAGAGTACAACTACCCCGTGGATACGGAATTTACCATCAACCTTTCGGAGTCCGGGGATTATGTGATCAACCTGCTGCAGTGCAGGCCTCTGCAGGTGTACCGGGATGAGACGGATCTGGATCTGCCGGAGGATGTGGAGGCGGATAAGGTGCTGTTTGAGTGCCGGGGAGCATCCATGGGGCTTTCCCGTTTTGAAAAGCTGGATGTGATCGTGTCCATCGATCCCGTGAAGTATTACAACATGCCTTATAAGGATAAGTACAAGATCGGCCAGGTTGTGGGCTGCGTT
>JAFUUM010000170.1 GCA_017477805.1 Lachnospiraceae bacterium | reverse complement strand
GATAGATATTTCTTAAATAAGGTTTGTACCAACATCGCCGACATCGACTACGGTAAGATCCAGCTCTTTGCCGGTAACTACGATTTCTGGTACGAGTCCTCCCAGCTGATCCAGAAACAGCGTAAAGAGGAAAACCGCAAGAAGGAAGAGCAGATCAAGGAACTGCAGGAGTTCATCTCCCGCTTCTCCGCAAACGCAAGTAAGAGTAAGCAGGCAACTTCCAGAAAGCGTGCCCTGGAAAAGATCCAGTTAGATGACATCCGTCCTTCCAGCAGAAAATACCCCTACATCGATTTCCGTCCCGAGCGAGAGATCGGTAACGATGTATTACTGGTAGAGAACCTGAGCAAGACCATAGGCGGCGTAAAAGTCATCGACAACATCTCCTTTATCGTCGGCCACGATGACAAGATCGCATTCGTCGGCGGTAACGAGCTTGCAAAGACCACTCTGTTCAAGATCCTTACCGGCGAGATGGAACCCGATGAGGGAACCTACAAATGGGGTGTGACTACTTCCCAGGCTTACTTCCCCAAGGACAATACCAAGGAGTTCGATAACGACCTGACCATTACCGAGTGGCTCACCGGCTACTCTCCCATCAAGGATGTGACCTACGTCAGAGGTTTCCTGGGTCGTATACTCTTTGCCGGGGATGACGGCGTTAAGCGCGTTCGTGTGCTCTCCGGTGGTGAGAAGGTTCGCTGCCTTCTGTCCAAGATGATGATCAGCGGTGCGAACTGCCTGATCTTCGATGAGCCCACCAACCACCTTGATATGGAGTCCATCTCCGCACTGAACGACGGTATGATCAAGTTCAAGGGCGTTGAACTCTTCGCCTGCCACGATCATCAGGTGGTACAGACCACCGCAAACCGTATCATCGAGTTCTTACCCGACGGTACCATCATCGATAAGCTCACTACTTACGATGAGTACTTAGAGAATGATGAGATGGCAAGAAAACGTACCATCTACACCAACACCAATATCGAAGACGAGCTCTCCGATACGGACGAAGAATAAAGAAGAACGTGAAAAACCCCTGCGGCGCCGCCGCAGGGGTTTTTGTTTGTAAGTGTCATCAGCGTTTTAGCTCACCTGATTTGTCTCCATCTCCAGCATCCGTGCTCCTAACTGGGCTTCCGCCAGGGAGATGTCCCTTGCTTCTTCGGAAGCAAGATACTGATCGAACTGACTGTGAACGATACGCAGACACATGATCAGTTTGGGATTGAAGACACCGCAGTCGCCGTTCATGATCATGGTGTAGGCTTCGTTGGGTGTGTAAGCTGCCTTGTACAGTCTTTCATCGCAGAGAGTATCATACACATCCGCCATGCCCACGATCTGTGCCGCAATGGGAATATCGTCTCCCACCAGATGATCGGGATAGCCGCTGCCGTCATAACGCTCATGATGGCTTCTTGCGATCTCCTTAGAGTATTTTAAGTACTCATGGTTGGAAGGCGCCGTGATGTGCTCGATGATCTCGGATCCGTACAGAGTATGACCTTTCATTACCTCGTACTCATCATCCGTCAGGGAACCGGGCTTATTCAGGATCCGGTCAGGGATCTGGATCTTACCCACATCATGAAGAGCGGAGGCATAACTGATCTGCTCGATATCCGTCAGGCTCAGCTTGTACTCGGGATAACACTCTGCCAGGCACTTTGCAAGGATCCTGGTAAATTCCCGGATATGGATCACGTGGTGGAAAGTATCCAGGTTACGGAATTCCGCAACGGATCCCAGGGTGTCGATGATGTGATAGTTTACTTCCTTCAGTTCCTCGTTCTGGGCCTGGATCTTTTTGTTCTGCTCTTCGATGAGTTTTTCCAGGGATCTCTTATGCTCCCAAAGGTCGATGAGGTTTGCGATACGCTTTCTGATGATATTGGCATCATAGGGTTTTTCCACCACATCGCTGGCACCGTAAGTAAAGGCCCTGTCCTTGGATTCGATGGAGGTCTCACCGGTGATAAGTACCACGGGAACCTTATCGATCATCTCGTGGGCAGTCATATAGTCCAGCACGCCAAAGCCGTCGATCTTGGGCATCACGATGTCCAGAAGGACGATGGAGATCTCATCGATATGATTTTTCAGTGCATCGATGGCTTCCTGTCCATCCGAAGCTTCCATGGTATCGTACTTATCCCGGAAGAGGTGCTTCAATAATTTTCTGTTCGTGTCCTGATCCTCTACGATCAGGATCGTAGGTCTCTCTGCCATAATCGTTTTCCCCTTTATGCTCTCTGCGTCGTCACGATGAGATTGTCTGCACGTTTGTAAACAGCGCCCTTGATCTCATATTTCAGAATCGTGTGCGCAATATCGATACGAATGATCACCTTCGGATATGTGGTTCCTTTCACATCCACATAGGCTTCTTTTGCGGTATCGATCATCTTTTCCAGAGACATGATCTCCTTGCTGATCTCTAACCGCTCATTGACCTTCATACTGAAGGCCAGCACGATCTTTTCATGCTGATCGGAAACCACATGGAGGTTCTTCTCCAACAGTTCGATCTCCGACTGTACTTCCTGATATCGCCGCCGCAGTTCTTTCAGACGGTTTAAGTACTCATCATCCAGACCCACTTTTACATTGGTGAGGATCTCAGCGTCGTTGCCGATGGTGGTGGCGATGACATAGTTTTGAGAGGATGTGGTACCTCCCACGATCCTGCCCTTCTTGCCTGAAACTTCCACTCCTTCAAGTCCCGTGACTTCGGAATTCATCATGTAATTACAGGAAACTTTTCCTTTTGCAAAAACGGTGGCACTCTCAAAGAACTTGCCCTCAATGTTTTTATCACTTCGGATACTGCACTTGCCGTTTCCGAGGACACCGCTCTTTAGGAGGATGTCACCCTTGGCTTCGATATCGGCACTTTCCACAACACCGTTGATGGAGATCTTTCCGCCGGCCTTTACGGTCATACCCGTCCTCACGGCCCCTCGGATCTCCACATCACCGGGGAAGTCGATATTGCCCACGGTGGAATCAAGGTCGCCCTTTACTTCAAAGACCTGGGAGATCTGGATCTGACCGTTGATGAACTCGATCTTGCCGTCCATATCGGAGAAATACTCCAGGCCGTCCTGGGATAAATGGAAGCCTTTTCCCCTGATCGCAGGAAGATCTTTTCCCTTTTGGGGCATACGGATCTGACCTCTGACGGAGTATCCCATGATACCGCCGGTCGCCCGGTGATACCGCAGTACCAGCTGCTCCGCTGCCACTCGTTCGTACAGGTCAACGTTCAGATAATCAACACTTCCGTCTTCCAGCACCTTGGGTGTGGGATCATGATGGGTATTGAACAGGAATTCAAACTCCCCGTCTTTTCCGTCTTCCGGATATTTTCCTTCCGCCACAAGGATCATCCTGTCGTAGATGCCATGCTGGGAAATACCGTTTAAGATCTCTTCCTTGATGCCGTGCTTTACACCGGCCTGACGAAGGGATTCATGAAGCTCGTCGATGGTGTAATTGTTTCCGCTGGGCTTGGGACGCAGGAAGATGGACGCGGTCATGTCGTCATCATCTAACAGTATGAGGTTGCCAAAGCTATCGGTAAATTCCATGGCCACCTCCTACATCCCGGCTTCGGCCATAAGCCGAAGTCTGATGGTTCTCATATGTTCTGCGGAATAATCCGGACGGGCATATACGGTTACGTCCACGCCCGCATCCAGACCAAGGATGATCTCCTGGGTCTGCTCGTCGTTGAAATCTCCGCCCACGGGAGTTCCGCCGGTATTTCCGCTCTCCCGCTGCTTTAATAATTCTTCATGGATCTCCCGCATCCGCGTTGCGGAATTGGATAATTTCGCCAGAGTCTCCACATTCAGGTCATCCTCTAACGCACTTCGGATCTCCTGCATCTGTTTCCAGGTGAAATCGGGATTCGTATAGAAAGCTACAGACAAACGTTCTTCCATGCCCAGGCGGATCTCACGCATCTGGAACCAGTTATATTCCTTCTTTGCATAAACGGAAACATCCAGATGTCTCTCCAATCCGAGGACGATCTGGTGCATCTGCTGTCCGTAATAATCCGTATCAAAATACTGCTCCATGGGCAGTTTGTTCTTTAAACTGTAACCGATCTCATGGAGCTGGTCTGCATCAAAACCAAGCACCGCATAGTGGGCAAGGTCGATACCGTTTTTAAAGCCTTCCAGCAATTCCCCGAGAACGCCGCCACTATAGTTTAAGCGGGCATAGCGAAGCATGTCGATATGGTTTTCCAGACCGATCCTGATGATGCACAGAACCTTGGCATCGTAATCAAGATAGCAGTACACTTCCACATCCACACCATGCTCCAGTCCCAGACGGATCTCTCTCATCTGGTACCAGTCCAGTTTGGGATTGCTGTAATAAGACACTTCCACCCCGGCTTCCAGCCCAAGGCGAAGTTCCATCATCTGGGGCGCAAGAAATTCCGGTCTGGCATATACTTCAATGTCCACACCGTGCTCAAGTCCCGTCAGGATCTCCCGGATCTGCATCCAGTCCATCCGGCTCCGAAAGTTGGACAGGTCCGCGCCGATCCGCAGTCCCTTTCTGATCACTTCCATCTCATACCACGGAAGCTTGGGATCATAAAATTTGTAAATATCCACCCCATCGCTCAGGCCATGGCGAAGCTGTCTGAGCTGTTCGGCCGTGAAGCCGAGCCGCTCCAGTTCATCCCTGGAAAGCCCTACACCTTCACAGGCATCCAACTCCGACTCATAATCCGTCGTGGACAAACGCCTCAGCATTTCTGTTCCATCCATAGGATCGGAAACCCTCCTCAAATAATAATTATCTCATCAGTAATAACATGATGATGGCAAATAACCCCAAAAACATACTTGCAAACGCGGAGGGATAATGAGTATGCTCCATCCCCATCTGCCGTCT
>JAFUUM010000169.1 GCA_017477805.1 Lachnospiraceae bacterium | reverse complement strand
TTCTCTGGCTTGTCTTACCAGCTCCACAGACTCGGCTGCTGAAATATGCTGGATGTCAACTGCGGCTCCCGTTTCCATCGCGATCTTTAAGTCCCGCTCCACCATGGTGATCTCCGCCTGTCTGTCAGCGCCGCGGACTCCCATTTTCCTGGAAACCTCACCTTCATTGACACCTGCCACGCCAACGTATGCCGGATCTTCCTCATGAAGGCTGATGGGAACGTTCAGTTCCGCACAGGTCTTCATGGCAGACCGCAGTAAAGCTTCATCCACGATGGGTTTCCCGTCATCCGTAAATCCGACTGCCCCCGCCCGATGAAGCGTCTTCATATCCGTTATGTGCTCACCCTGCATGCCCGCGGTCACATTGGCACAGGCATAGATATTGATCTTTGTATTTCGACCCTTTTCCAGAACGTAAGACAGCGTTTCCTCGTTATCCACGGTAGGTACGGTATTTGCCATCATGATGATGGATGTGTAACCGCCTGCCGCTGCAGCTTCCGCTCCCGTGAGGATATCTTCTTTCTGTGTCTGGCCGGGATCCCGGAAATGAGAATGAACATCCACAAGCCCGGGGGCCACGATCATTCCCGCTGCATCGATCATCTCGGTTGAAGGATCTTCCAAAATCTTATACATACGCTCTCGTTTCGTTGTCAGCTCTCCTGCTGACTTATCGAGCGTTTCAAACTCTCCGGTTTCCTGCGATATTCCTTCAATCTTTCCATCAACGCACAGGATATCGCAAACCCGATCCAATCCAGACTTGGGATCCACCAATCTACCGTTTTTGATATATAAACTCATGCCGGTCCATACTCCGTTTCTGAAATAACCAATGTAAATGTACACACTTTGCACATTGTATACAATATACAATACATTGTACTTGATTTCGTACAATTTCACAAGTAGACTCTCTTAGTGATATACTAGCAAGGTAGGTGTTTTACTTTGTGAAAATGCGGTCCCATCGGTCCCCCGATGAATGCACCAACCAGAAAGGAAATCATCATGCGTACGATCATCGTAGCTTTATATCTTGTTTTATTCCTGGTCCTTACCATTCCGCTGATGCTCTTTGAATGGATCCTGGGGTTCATCAATCCCCATGCACGGGATGTGAGCTCTCTGGCCATCGTTCAGTGGGGCTTCCGCTGTATCACGGTCCTCACGGGAGCAAAAGTGACCTGCACCGGCCTTGAGAAAGTACCCAAGGACCGTCCGGTACTGTACGTTCTGAACCACCGCAGCATCTTCGACATCGTGCTGACCTATACCAGAGTTCCCCGTCCCACCGGCTTCATCGCAAAAAAGGAACTCCGAAAAGTTCCTCTTTTGAACATCTGGATCTATTTTGTCCACACCCTGTTTCTTGACAGAGAAAACGTTCGGGAAGGCATGAAGACCATCCTGAAAGCCATTGATAACGTAAAGAACGGCATTTCCATCCTGATCTGCCCTGAGGGAACAAGAAACAAGACGGAGGAGCCTCTGCAGGAATTCAAGGGCGGAAGCTTTAAGATTGCAACAAAGACAGGCTGTCCCGTGGTTCCCGTCACTCTGGTCAATACCGAGAATATGTTTGAAGCCCACTTCCCCTGGATCAAAGCAGTGCCCGTGATCATCGAATACGGCGATCCCATTTATCTGGAAAACCTGAGCAAAGACGAGATCAAGGACATTCACCAGACCGCAGAAAACATTGTTCGCGAGACCTACATCCGCAACCGTGCTGCTTTAGACGAGCAGCTGGCTGCGAAGAAGAAGTAAGGCAGCAACACCGGCAAACTTCAAAGCAAACGCAAGTCACAAAATTAAATCAGAATATAAAAAAGAGTTTCCCATTCAAAACAGGAAACTCTTTTTTCATATCAATCCTTCAACAATTCTTCCACGATCTTCTGATACTGCATGCCATGGGATGCCTTTACCAGAATGGTATCCCCATCCTGCAGATACAGTTTCATGGTCTTTAACACTTCATCCGTGGTCAGACAGTACACCACCAGCATACCGCCATTTTCCGTCTCAGCAGCCCTTGCCATATTGGAAGAAAGGGTTCCTCCGCAGATCAGCATATCCACGCCGGTCTTTGCAGCATAGGTTCCAACCTTGGCATGGAGTTCTTCTTCGTTTTCTCCCAGTTCAAACATATCCCCCAGGATCGCCACTTTCCTGCCTTCTGCCATGTTCAGATGATCTATGGCGGCACACATGGATTCGGGATTTGCATTATAGCAGTCATCGATGACCACATAATGAGAAGTCTCTGTGATTTTTTCGGATGTCATTTCACTCATGTGATCCCACTTTCCGTTTTGCTTCTTCGCTCTTAATCTCATAGAGTCCAGCGATAATGATCTACTTTTTTCTCACATAAAATACGATTCCACTCTTCGGATAGATCCATTCATTCTTGATCGCTATATCATATAAGCCATTTTGATCCTCATATGCAGCGTCATTGGATTCATCTCCCTTATTGAGATATGAAAACATCGTCACATCCATCACGCCCGGCATATAATCAAATGTGATCTTTGGTTCTTTTGTGGGATCAACAAGAGTAACTTCAAAAATTGAATCCCATATCTTCGGCATGTGGAAAATGATCCTGACTGTATGCTCGGCTTTGGCAGCTAGTCCTTTCACTTCATAGGTTGCCACAATTCCGCCGCTTCTTACATCAACAGAGTACAAAGTTCCTTGCTTCCCATCCACCTTTAATACAGCAGTTAATGTTTTTTCCACAAAATTCTTAAGTTGTGACTCTGATAAGTTCCGAACATACTCAACGGCTTCTTTTGTGATATCCAGATTTTCATTAAAAATGCATTCCGCGAACTCCGGATCCTTATCGCTTTCCAACAGGCCTGCATCTAAGCTTCTTTTATCAAAGGAAAAACCTATTTTAACCTTTTCGCTGCTTAAATGTTCATCTACGCCGGATAAATTTTTCACCTCATAATTAAGGTTTTCCTGGACATAAAAATATTGACCTTCTTTCGTACCCGGAATATCTTTGTAGTCCTTCGGCAGCTCTGTTGTAAGCGTTATCGTATAATTGAAACTTTTTCTGATGCGGGCTACCTTGGCGGAACTGAAATACTTTTTCATATTTCCAACCATCATATCAACCGCATCATCGTCTTTTACGATCGACTTAATGGTTGAAACCAGAAAAGCCTGCTTGTCTTCCTCACTGAAGGCATCCAATGTCTTGGGATCACCCATCAGTGTCTTGGCGATCTGTTGGGACGTTTCTTCCGCGTAGGCATCTTGCGTCAGTTTGTTGTATAAAATATCAAAAAGCAAAAAAGCCGCTAATACACCTATTAAATTACCGACGATATTGTCTATTAAGTCTGTAAATGTATATCCGTTTTTGATAAACAAAAATATATATCCACCGGCCACCAATAATACAGCCAGCAATATAAGGATCACAGTTGCGGACCATGTCGTTATCTTTAGTTTCTTCTTTTCGTTATACTCCTTCATGAATTTCTTCCCTTGTAAATATGCCTTCATATATTGCCGGCTTGTTATTATAGTATGCCCAGAAGCGGTCACCATAATCGTAATGCCACCACTCCGATGGTAAATTCGTAAACCCTGCCGATGTCATGATATTATATATCAGCCTTCTGTTATCTCTGACGGCCTGATCCTTTTCATTTTCAAATGCCGCAGTATAAGTCAGATCAGTAAAAGCATCAAACCGTGTTCCCATATCAAGTTCATTGCCGGTTTCATCTATTATTGTAACGTCTACGGCACCACCTGTGGTATGAACCGGTGGTACAGTTTTATCCGCTATCGGCTCTGACACAAACCTGCTGATGACAAATCTCTTCTGTTCTTCCCCACAGTCTTTCAATCCAAATTTTTTGATTATATCTGCGGAATAAACGTCATATAATTCATCCTGCAAAGCAAACGGCCGCCACGCATCCCATATTCTGAAGCGATAACCTTTCGGCAGGTGTTTTGCCGCATTAAGAAGCCTTTCAGACACTTCTTTTCTTACATAGCATAAGGGTTCTGCATATTTCATTCCCAATACAGGATACTGCATCTGTACATCAAAAAACTCATCGGATGTTATCTGCACAAAATCACTATATGTGAAATCTGTTACTTCATATTTTTCCGGTTCTTTGATTTTTGGAATTGCTTTCATCTAAAGTTTTGCCCCCTTTGAACCACCAAAGCTTGCTGTATTCAAAATATTCGTATCAAACGTGAATGTAAGATTTGCTTCCGTCCGTACACGTTTTAGTGACAGCTGGATCATTCTGTCAAGGAGCTTCTTGTAAGGAACTCCTATCGGCTCCCAAAGGTAGAATGCCAGTGATCCCGGAATCGTATTGATCTCATTGAAGTACAGTCTTCCGGTATCTTCATCGATCATAAAATCAATTCTTGAAACACCGTTGCAGCCCAATGCCTTAAAGGATTTGACTGCCATCCGGCGGATTTCTTCACGTTTTTCCGCTGATAAGTCCGCAGGTATCTTTCTGGCCACACTGGCCATACCTTTGGAGCCTCCACTCTTAGCATTGCTTACATATTTATCCTCGTAACTGAGAATGTCTTTTGTATGCAGTGGTTCCTCACATTCTGAAGCTTCGGCATCGTTTTCATCACCGAGCACGGAGCAGTTGACTTCTCTGAGATTTGTGATTGCATGCTCCACAAGAACCTTTGTAGCATAACGAAATGCATCGTCGATAGCATTGGATAGTTCAATACGATCCTTCGCAACGCTAATGCCGACACTGGATCCCAGATTAACCGGTTTCACAATGACGGGAAAGCCCAACCCGCTCTCAATTTTCTCCATCATGATTTCGATTTCAGCGTAATCAGAGAGTGTGAAGATCTGCGCATCCAAAACCGGGACGCCTGCTTCCTTCAAGATCATCTTCATGATATACTTATCCATTCCTACTGCAGATGCCGTAACATCGCAGCCCACAAACGGAACGCCGATTGTCTTAAGGTAGCCTTGCAATGCCCCATCCTCTACATTCGTACCATGTACAACCGGGAAAGCCACATCTATATCTATCACCGTGTTTTTTCCAAACTTCTTAAGCGGATAGGATATCAGTTGGATCTTGTCATTGTTATTGATCATAATGACTCTCTGTGATTTCGACAGCAACGCATTGATATCCTTATAGGATTCGATCTTTCCAATCTCCTCACCGATATACATTTCATTTTTCTTCGTCATATAGACCGGAGTTACATCATATTTATCAGTATCCATATTCAGGATAGCCTGAATACCTGAGATCACTGATACTTCATGCTCTACACTTTTTCCGCCAAACAGCATTGCAACCTTTGTTCTCATGGTTCATAGTTCCTTCCTAATAGTTATCGGGCAAGTCGTTTTCAAGTAAAATGTACTTATGTCCCTGCCCCTTTATTGCATATGCATACGAAACCGCGTCCTCAAGTTTGTCAAACACAAGACATTTTTCTTCCGGGAAACCTTTACTCAGCACGCCCTCTTTGATAGGAACCGCACGTTTCTTACCGACAAGTAATATGAAATCGCAGCAATCAGCCGCATATGTGCCGAATTTGTAATTATACTCCTCTTCCTTTTCGCCAAGTTCAACCATCCCCGGTGTGATCAGGATCCGGATGCCGTCAAACATTGCCAGCGTTTCCACAGCCGCCTTAGAGCCAACAGGATTTGAATTGTATGCATCATCAATAATGGTCACAAGGCCATGTTCTCTCATCTGCATCCTGTGTTCTACCTGTTGTATCCTACGAACCGGGATCTTAAGTTCTTTCAATGTCATCCCTAAAGTATTAGCGACCGCTATAGCTCCAACAACATTACTAACATTATGAGCGCCGATCAATTTCATTTGGAATCGCTCACACTCTCCGGACGGACTGACTACCGTAAACTCCGTTCCGGTTTGAGATACAGCGATATCCATTGCCCGATAGCCTTCGCCTTCCTTTTCTGAATAATAAAAGGTCTTTATCGGATATTCAACTGCTTTCTCCTGAATATACGCATTATCGCCATTCAGGAAAAGCATG
Organism: Lachnospiraceae bacterium; assembly: GCA_017477805.1. Taxonomy (GTDB): domain Bacteria; phylum Bacillota; class Clostridia; order Lachnospirales; family Lachnospiraceae; genus SIG336. The sequence continues at coordinate 8,187 of JAFUUM010000169.1, read as the reverse complement.
CCGTCATCAGGCAGCGCATCTGCCAGTTCAAACTTCGTCCTCTGAATATTCTCCAAGCTGAAGAATGTTTCGAGATGTTGCGGTCCAACAGCAGTAATAATCCCATAGTCCGGATGGGCAATATCGCATATCTCCTTGATCTCTCCTACACGACGAGCGCCCATTTCACAGATAAAAATCTCATGAGTGGGTTTCAGATGATCTCTCACTGTAATTGTGACACCCAACGGTGTATTGAAATTACCGGGAGTTACCAGCACATTGTATTTGCTCTGCAGCAGAGTCTGAAGAATGTACTTCATGCTGGTCTTTCCATAGCTTCCCGTCACACCGATAATTTTCAGGTTATCCATTTCCGCCAGTTTGTGTTTTGCATCATTGATATAATAATGATTGATACCGTACTCTATCGGATGATTGATCACATTGGCAATCATATTCAGGAAAAACTGAGCCGATACCAGAATGATCAGCAATCCATTCATCGGCTTGATCCCTGCAAAAATCGCAACCAAAATAACTGCAGATACGGTAATGATCAGAATCGTTACGATCATTCTCTTCACTCTGGCAGTATATACAAGTTTCTTCTTTGTGTTCAGTCTTCGCATTGCCCGGTATACAAGAATATCCAGCATAAGCGTAAGATAAATAACGATATCGAGTATAAGTGCCGGGAAAATGATCCTGAGAATCCCGAGCACAAGTCCAAATCCGAGAAGCCATTGCTGTCTCAGATTCTTTTTGATCCAGTTTATATGCTCATCGTTCTTATAACCATTCAGCTGAAACATGTGCATATTGTGTCTCAGGGTCAGGAACGATGCGTAAGCAGCCAGCACAGTCGCTATTACTGTTCTAATTATCATTGTCCGGCTCCAATCTGAAAGTATGCTCTCATTATGTTACGAAAGACCAACGGTTGTTCCAGAAAGGAGAAATGCCCTGTTCCCTCCAAAACGGCAAGCCCCGAATTAGGTATCATTTCTTCCATGATCTTTGCGTCAGAAATAGGTGTTGCGGTATCTTTGTCCCCCCATATCAGAAGTGTATCCTGTTTAATCTTGGGGAGCAGGTGTCTAAGGTCTTCGTTTACAGCCATAACAAGGCACTGCCGCATAACAGGAGTCGCATTTCTATAGTCTGCAGATCCCTGTCGGCTCTTCCAATCATCTACAAGTTCCGGAAACAAAGCGTAAATCACTTTCAGGTTCAAAAAACTTTTCAAAATCTTATACCGTTTAATCTTCCGTTTCTGTGCTTCGGTCTTTTCAGGTACGATTCCGGCACTGTCGATCAAAACTATATTATTTATCTCAAACGGCAGACTATCCCTTGATGCCAATTTAATGATCACACGGCCTCCGTATGAATGGCCGATCAATGTTGCCTTTTTAATATTCAAAGCCTGCGTGAATTTGCAGAAAAAATCAGCATATGCGTCGACATTCCAAGCTTCATGCGGTTCATCACTCCCACCGAATCCCGGAAAATCAAATTGTACAACTTTATACTTTTCATTGATCGCGCTTGCTATCGAGTCATATACGCCAAGATCTGTTCCCCAGCCCTGAAGCACTACTGCCGTCTCATCACCTTCACCGGTAATTTTGTAGCAAATGTTATATCCATCAACTTCTATATTCATAAATACATCTACACGAATTGTCGTGTCCTTTCAATAACAGTTAAAGGAGATCATTACTTATCGTCTAATTTCCCGTGATGGGATCTCTTTTTGCGGTCACGGTGTTGATCAGCATAAGGTACTCCGCCGTTTCCGTAAGTGTCATATCGGTAATGGGTGTGCAGATGGCATTGGCACCCATCAGATAATGAAGATTGTTTTCCAAATGTGTGATGTACTCGTGATTGGTGATCACGTAATTGACGATGGAAAGTTTGGTCACATTCCAAAGGATGTTTCCGATGGTATTGTGATCCTTGTCCGCTGCCGCAAGGTAGGTGTTGGTGCTGCACATGGCCGCTGTCGCTTCCGCGTCCTTCATCAGGCGGCTCGTCAGCTTTTCACAAAGTTCCGTATCCACCTTACGCTTGGTGGTCAGATAAGTGATGTCCGCAAGATACCGATAGGCCTCATCGGGAGCATTCAGGATCTGCTCCTTAAAGGCATCCAGGTCGTTTCGATACACATAGCTGCCTGTGAGGCGATAAAGTTCCGCCATGGCAAAATAATACTGATCAAAACACTCAGTGGCACCGCCCTTGTTCTTAACGTAGCGGTAAGCCAGTTCCGCTGCGCGGATGCACTTATTGGTGTAGGCGTTATCGTAATACTGATAGGTGTAAGCAAATTTGGAAAGCATGGCCGCATATAGCGCCGTCGCTTCCAAAGACAAGGTCAGGTCTCCGGAATCCAGCGTTTCTCCGCTCCCCCCGGGATCTCTTCTTCCCGCATAGACTCCGCCGCTGACAGGATCCTGCATGGTAAAGAGCCAGTCGGTATTGCTGCGGATGATCTCCAAAATGGAGGGGACCCGGACACCGCTGGAAATACCCTCCAGATACTGACCGTAATAACCCGGATAAAACTCATAGGATAAAAGAAGGATACTGCACATCTGGCAGGCAGTGATGACGTTACCGCAATCACATCGCTCACCCAGGCCGCCCACCACTTCCGCATCACCGGACATAAGATTGATGGCATCTTTCATCACCGCCATGAGATCGTCCACGTTGTCCACGTAGATCTCCTCTCCCACTTCAAAGGGATAGGAATATCCGATGTGATCACAGCAGATCATGTACTTCCCGGGCTCTTTCACCCCGGTAAAATACCCATAGGCGATAACGTTCCCGGCGCTATCCTTCCGGTCACAGCGGGTCACATCTCCTTCGTAAACGGTAACTCCCGTATCGGCGTTGATGACATAAAAGCTATCCGGAACCTGATCTCCCACGAGGATACAGGTCTTATCGCTCTCCGGCAGGTAACCGAAGCGGTCCGTCAGGATCCTCGGTGTTTCCAAAGTCACCTCCGGCATTTCCACTTCCTTGATCTTCATGCCCGCAGGGCCGTCGTAAGCAATGGGTGTATCATTGTTTTCTTCCATCACAGCCCGCTGCAAAAAAGGCAGGTGCCGAAGGTTCTCCGGCACGCCACAGCCCTCTATGAAAAGGGCAACGCTAAGCAGGGATGAAAGAAGCTTTACGCTTCTGCCACCCCTGCGTGGATATTCATTGTGTTTTCTAATTCCCCGAAACATAGTAGCAATAGTATAGCACTGCCTCGGAAGAATGAAAACGGAAATAATGGTTAAACTTGTGCGGTATGGACCCTGGCCACGTCTACATGTTGCACTGTACCGACACGGCCTTCCTCAAAGAGGAACATCCCCGTCTGTCGGATCACGCCTCTGGTATCGTTCTGTTCCATGCCCTTTAGTGCAAAATCCGCTGCCACGGCCTGCAGGCAGATAGCCCCTACCCCTTTCTCCGCAAGGGTGAAAAGTTCATCTTCCCCGTCTTCGCTTCGAACCCAGATCTTCAAAGCTTCCCAAACAGGATCGTTTTCATCGATCCAGCCGTTCCCATCCAGATCATACCGGGCCAGATCCTTAAACCCATTTCCGGACGTGGTGCCAAATAATTCCGAGCCGTTATCTACCTTGCCATTGCCATCCAGGTCAAGAGCCAGATAGCCGCTTCCCGAAGAGAGGGAATGGATCTGATCTTCTTCACCGTCATTATCAATGTCAAACAGGAAGGTCATATCCGACAACTCCGGCAGTTCCCCGTCGAAATTGATCACCAGCGGATCCGTCAGGGGTACCTCATCCAGACGGGCGTACCGTTCCTCATAATAACTCCGGAAGGACCTGCTCATCTGCAGATTGATTCCAAAGTCGATCTGCCGTCCATCAGAAGTTTGCACTATGCCTTCCATCTCTACGGAAGTCTCTTCGCTCTCACTGTACTCGGAAGTAAAGGACATCTCCTCCAACCGGTACGCAGTCGGACGATAGAAGGAGGTGGCGAGACCATCTGATCCGATGTACGAAGTACTGTAGCCGGCATCCTCAAATAACGCGTTGATCCGCGCTTCCGTCGTATCACCGCCCCCATACCGGCTGCGCTGTCTAAAGATCCGCTCTAAGATCTGCCGGATCACCAGCTGACGAAGTTCGTATATCGGATTTACTTCGTAATCTTCCGCGTAGGAAGATGCTCTTCTGACAAAGTAAACACTTTCCGTGGTCTCCGACGTCGCTTCCACGTCAAATCCAAGGATCTTTGCAAAACGATCGATCCCCAGATCCCGGAAATCTCCTAACGTTTCCGTCTCCGCTTCCAGCGCAGAGTCTACAGTACCGATGGCGTTCTCCATCTGCTGGAGGATGGACTCCACAGGAGCGTAGGCGATCACCCCTGACAAGGCGTGTTCTTTCGCCAGATCCTCTGTAAGCTTCTTCCGGTCAGAGCCATTGGACTGTGCAGACAGCCCCTGTTCCCCCGTTGTTCCTCCGAAGCCAAAGCCCAGTGACGTCATCATCTTGGATGAGCGCTGAAACTCTGTCCTTCTTTGCTGTTCGTACCGATGGGACGCATTCATCGATACATTTGCGCTTTCTATGCGCATGTTCATCCCTCCTTCCGCCCCGGCAGCGCCGCAGGCGATGGTACGGACCCCAAAACTCCTACGTCCTTCCATGGATCCCCCTTTGTTCCGGCCAAAAAATGGCCGCAAAAAATAAAGGAAGGACAGTGCGCGCATTCCCTGCGCATACTGTCCTTCCGTGAGTTCTATGTGATCCGCGAATGCCGGTCATTCCTTTTTCCCGGCGGATTTCGTTACATAATGTATATCGGCTGCTCCGGCAAAATCCTTAACAAAAAAGAGGTAACTCGTGCAGGCACGGTTACCCCTTTCCATAGACTTTATTTATACACGATTGTAGTTGATCAAACAGCCCTTCAAAATGATCTGTCTCTCTTCGTCCGTTAACTCTCCGAGCTCCAGATCAAAGGAATTCAGCTTCTTGCCCTTTACGTCCACCTGATAAGCGGTGATGACCGCAGTCTTTTCTTCCACGGCTTTGCGGATACCGGGGATGAAGATGTAATCCAGGCGTTCAAAAGGCAGGTCTCCTTTCTTGATGACAAAAGGAAGCATACCCCAGTTGATGAGGTTACTGCGATAACGCTTTGTAGCATACTCGGTGGCGATGTTTGCCCAGCCTCCAAGGACTTTCTGGCAGCTGGCTGCCTGTTCTCTTGCGGAGCCGTCACCGGGCTTTACGGCGTAGATGGTGGAACCGATGCCAACAGCGGCTTTATCCACAGCCTTTCCGTTTGCAGCAAGCGTTGAATATACATCACTTAATTCGGAACGTGCACCGGCGGGATCGCCTCCTGCAACTCTTGCGGTCTCTGCCTCCCGGACTTCCTTTGCAAGACCCACGTATGCGGGATCTTTTCTGGAAAGGGCAAACTCCGCAAGCCCCAGAGGATTGGAGCGATAGGAACTGGTCTCACCGGAAGGGATGAGCTCATCCGTTGTGGTCACGGGATCATGGATCACGGAAACCACCTTTAAGATCAGGTCTTCCGTTAGAGCTTCCATCTTCGGCCAGTCTTTGATGTTGGGTCCAAGCTGGATCTCCACGTTAGGATCCGCCTTGCCCTTGGAGTCAAAGACACGGTTCTCATAGATCTTTTCATCAAAGTGATACTGATAAACACCGAAGTCGCCGTCGAATTCCGTTGCCGCGGTCAGCACGCCCTTGTTTGCAGCGGTGGCTGCGATAGAACGAGCATCCATAAGCGCTACGGAAGAAATCTGACCGTTCTGGAGTTTCGATCCTTCGCGGTTCGGGAAGTTTCTTGTGGAATGCCGGATGGAGAAAGCATTGTTTGCGGGGGTATCTCCTGCACCGAAGCAAGGTCCGCAGAAAGCGGTCTTAAGTACCGCACCGGTCTCTAAGATCTTGGCGGCAACGCCGTTTCGGATCAGTTCCATGTAGATGGGCATGGATGCGGGATATACGCTTAAGGTAAAGCCGCCGTTACCGGTATAGCGTCCCTGCAGAATATCCGCAGCAGCGCAGATGTTCTCAAATCCACCGCCGGCGCAGCCTGCGATGATACCCTGGTCCACGAGGAACTGTCCGTTCACGATCTTGCTATGCAGGTCGTACTCCACAGCATCTCCAAGGCTGACTTTTGCCTTTTCTTCCACATCTCGAAGGATGGAATCCAGGTTTGCCTTAACTTCCTCGATGGTATAAACATTGCTGGGATGGAAGGGCATGGCGATCATGGGCTTGATGGCGGAAAGATCCACCTTGACGGCCCCATCGTAATAAGCCACATCCGCAGGCCGTAATTCCTTATAGTCTCCGGATCTGCCGTGAACATCGTACCAGCCCTTGATCTTATCATCCGCCGTAGGCCAAATGGAAGAAAGACAGGTGGTCTCCGTGGTCATAACATCCACACCGATCCTGAAATCCGCGCTTAATGCTGCAACACCGGGCCCCACGAATTCCATGACTTTGTTCTTAACGTATCCGTTTCCGAACACGGCACCGATGATGGCAAGGGCCACGTCCTGAGGGCCAACGCCCTTTCTTACTTCGCCTGTCAGATATACGGCGATGACACCGGGTCTGTTGATGTCGTAGGTCTGATTTAACAGCTGTTTTACCAGCTCCGGTCCGCCTTCACCAACTGCCATGGTACCCAGGGCACCGTATCTCGTGTGGGAATCGGAACCCAGGATCATGCCGCCAACGGTAGCCAGCATTTCTCTGGCGTACTGATGGATGACTGCCTGATGAGGGGGTACGTAGATACCGCCGTACTTCTGGGCGCTGGTGAGACCAAACATGTGGTCATCTTCGTTGATGGTACCGCCAACGGCGCACAGCGAGTTGTGACAGTTGGTGAGTACGTAGGGCATGGGAAACTTGGTCAGTCCCGAAGCCCTTGCGGTCTGGATGATGCCCACGTAGGTGATATCATGGCTTGTGAGCTTGTCAAACCGGATCTTTAATTTCTCCGTATCTCCGGAAGTATTGTGGGCGCTCAGGATCCCATAGGCCATGGTTCCCTTTGCCGCACTCTCCGGGGTGACATCTGCTCCTGTTTTTGCTTTGATCTGTGCGATGGCCTCGGCCGACTCCTCAATCAGCTCTCCCTTTACCAGGTAGGCTCCGCCTTTTGTTAATTCGATCATACTTTTTTCCTTACTCCTCATTTTTCTTATCCTGCGGATCATGCCCCCGGAAAGATTTCCTGAGGTCATAAAGTGCAGGGATTTTACTTGAATTGTCCTTACTTCTGAGTCTTTTTGGCAGGGATCACGACCTTGTCCAGGTGCCAGATCTCATCCACATACTGCTGGATGGTCCTGTCGGACGTAAACTTGCCGGAGCAGGCCACGTTGGTGATGGCTGCCTTTGCCCACTTGGATTTGTCCTTGTACAGGGTCTCGATCTTCTTCTGTGCTTCCGCATAGGAACGGAAATCCTTCAGGATAAAATACCGGTCCGCACGGTCGGTGCTCAGGGTGTTGAGCAGGGAATTGTACAGCGGGCGGAACAGTTCCTTATTCTCGGGAGAATAGGTTCCGTTCACCAGCTGATCCAGTACCTTACGGATATCGGGATCGCTGTTGTAGATGGTCATGGGATCGTAACCGCCGTTCTTTTCAAAACGGATGACTTCGTCGGAAGAAAGACCGAAGATCACGGCATTCTCTGCCCCTACTTCTTCCACGATCTCAACGTTAGCACCGTCCATGGTTCCAAGGGTGATGGCACCGTTTAACATGAATTTCATGTTACCGGTACCGGAAGCTTCCTTACTTGCTGTAGAAATCTGCTCGGAAACATCCGCAGCCGCAAAGATCCACTCAGCGTTGGATACACGGTAATCCTCGATGAAGACGACCTTGATCTTGCCGCCGATGGAAGCATCGTTATTGACCACATCCGCTACAGAGTTGATGAGCTTGATGGTCAGCTTTGCATTCTGATACCCTGCTGCCGCCTTGGCACCGAAGATAAAGGTACGGGGATAAAAATCCATATCCGGGTTAGCCTTTAACTGGTTATACAGATACATCACGTGCAGGATGTTCAGGAGCTGACGTTTATACTCATGAAGTCTCTTTACCTGCACATCAAAGATGGACCCCGGATCCACGGTAACGCCGTTGTG
>JAFUUM010000168.1 GCA_017477805.1 Lachnospiraceae bacterium | reverse complement strand
TGCAGGATCGCCAGGATCAGGGCGTACATGTTGTTGACATCGGAGGTGATGTTTCTCTGGATCACCGCCGTATCTGCATTTAAGTAGAACTCATAGCCCTTCCGGAGATAGTTCTTCATCATCCGCTCGGAGGTCCGGAACTGGTTGGTGTACACAAAGCGGTACATGGATCTCATCTGGATGTACAGATACAGGTTCTTGATGACGAACAAAAGGATCAGCGCCAGCATGATCAGGATCGTGAACTGTCTGATGCTCTGCATTCCCAAAAAGTCATAAGTCCACCGGATCATAGGGTACTTATCATAGGCTTCTTCGTCCGTCACCACCTGGATCACGGGGATCACAAGGCCGATGCTGCAGGCTTCCAGAAGGGCGCCGATGACCATCATCACAAGAAGTAACGACATGGTCCGCTTCTGCTTTCCGTCCAGCAGGACGTTCAGTTTTTTCAATATCTTTATCATTCGTTATGCTCCCAATTTATCGTCCGCCTCAATGGGGGTGATCCCCGCTCTGAGGTTAAATCCGTGCTTTTCCGCCTTTTCGTACTTGTCCATAAAACTGTCCCCGAGGCGGATACAGGAATCGGCAAATTCGATGCCCTTAAGATCCGTGAACACCGTCACCACCTTATCAAAGTGCAGATCCGGTACAAAGTTCAGCATCTCCATGGGCATGGAGGCATCAAACATAGGATACTCCGGGAACTTCTCCCCGTAGTCCAAAAGATCCCTGGGATGGGGTTTTAAGAAGATCTGGCCCTCTTTTTCGTAGGCCGCGATGATGTCCCGGAAGATCTGCTCTCTGACATCCAGATCGCAGACGGGATCCGTCAGGATCAGGATCTTTTTCCCATCGCCGGCATTGCACTCCGCGATCTTTTGTTCCAAAAACTCCGGATCCCGGACAAAAGCTTTCATGAGCAGCTCCACATCCTCCGGCGTAAGGCGGCTTGTCAGCTGCTTTCTGGGCAGTTCCACATACTTTTTGCAGGGCATGGTGATGGCTGCGATATCATTGACTTCCATGTCCAGACAGTATTTTCCGTACCCGTTCTGAACAAAGATGAGATTGCATTTCTCGGACAAAAAGGCTTTTAGTCCAAAATGGCCGCGGTTATCATACCTGGCCGCATCATAATGCACCAGGCAGTTTAACCCGTCTTCCACCGCATGATAGCGGATCTTATTCTGATTCAGGTAATATCCGATGGGATCGGAATCGCAGAACACGTAGATATCGCCGTATTCTTTCAAGTCGACCGGCACATAGGGTGCTTCCAGCTCCGCATAGCGTTTTGTGAATTTGATCCTCTGGAGGAGATTGGCAACAAGGCTTCCTCTGTCCTGTCTGTAAGATGCCAGTTCCGGGAAAAAGTCTTCCCTTTTTTCCTCAAACATCAAAACTTCTTCAAAGAGCCCCGTCTTTTTCACCCGTTCTCCAAAGGTCTCAAACCGGTTGGACATGGTGCTGAGCATCAGCGTCGCGCCCCCCTGTTTTTCCTTGGGGAGTGCCAGTTCTTTCAGGAACGATATATATGCATGGTAATAGGTATGACAAATATAGATCCGGTCTTTCATAACCCGTAAACATCACTTTCTGTGTTTCTTACATTCAGCCAGCATTTGAGCATAGGCATACATAGTCATTATAAAATTCGGCATTATAAATGGCAAGGACTACTCCGCCGTGCTATACTTGAGGGGTATGGAAAACACGGAAAACAAACAAACTCCATATACGCGGTCCCGGATCCTTTTTGTCATCGGGGCTTTTCTGACAGGTATCATTACCCTTGTGATCCTCTATCTGACCCACAAAGCCGTACCCTTTATGATGGATGACCTCTGGTACTCCACCAGGCTTTATGATGAAGAACCGGTCCGCTCCCTGAAGGACGTGGCGGATGCCCAGATCTGGCATTACAACAACTGGGGCGGCCGCTCCATGACCCACGGTCTGCTGCAGCTTCTTCTGATGGCCGGAGAAACCTTTGCGGATCTTTGTAACGTGGCGGTGACGGTCCTGTTATCCTTCCTGCTCTATCTTGTGGCTGCGGGAGAGAGGCCCGTGGGATCCCTGTTTTCCGATGGTCACGATACAACATCCCGCACTGCTTTATGGATCTGGCTCCTGACCCTTGGCACCGGCTTTCTCATCGGATTAAATGCCAACTGGAAGATGAGCATGTTCTGGCAGGCAGGAGCAGCCAATTATTTATACATCACCGTTTTTCTGTTATTATTCTTGTTTGTAT
>JAFUUM010000167.1 GCA_017477805.1 Lachnospiraceae bacterium | reverse complement strand
CTTTCCCAGCGGCCATTCCACCAATTCCGCCATCACTTTCGGAGCACTTCCCGTGTACTGTAAAAAGGGAAAAGTATTGAAAGTCCTGGCATTCCTTCTTCCCTTTATGGTGGGAACTTCAAGATTTATGCTGGGTGTGCATTATCCCACGGATGTGCTCTGCGGCTGGCTTATGGGTGCCTGTTTCTTATTCGGTATTTCCTTCCTGCAGAAGCGCGTATCCCGCAGATATCTGCACATGGTACTGTTTTTGATCGCCTGCCTCGGGTACTTCTTCTGTACGACAACGGATTACTACTCCTCCCTGGGTATTATGGCCGGTACCTTCCTTGCTTATCCCATGGAAGAGAAGTTTGTTAAATTTGAGAATACGGGGCATCCTTTCTGGATGATCCTCAGAGTTCTGGGGGGATTTTGCGTATACGTTGGACTTAACAATATCCTGAAACTCCCTTTTTCCAAGGAATTTCTGGATTCTGCAACCGTCGGAGCGTACCTGATCCGTACCCTGCGTTATGCAATTGTGATGTTTGTTGCCCTGGCAATATACCCCATGCTATTTAAGCTTGAACATAAGATCCCGTTCTTCCGGGGGAACAAGGCTGAGAAGCGGGCATAAAAAGGAAAAACAAAGAAACAGATCTATGATGAATGAGAAGAAACTGACAAGAAATAAGGGATACGACATACTGCGGATCATAGCCATCCTCTTCGTGCTGTTTTGCCATAAATACAGCTACTCCGCACCGGAACTCATCGATGGCATTGATTTCTGGTATGTCCTTACGTTGGCCCTGTCCATCCTTTATAAGAGCGGACCGCCGCTGTTTTTGATGATCTCCGGAGCCCTGCTCCTTGGAAAGACTGAGAGCTTTCAAAAGATCCTGACCCACCGGATCCTGCGCTTTCTGATCCTGATGGCAGGCTGTACCGTAGTGGTCTGCATCATCCACAGCAGGAACAACTTCCCCTTCCGGGTAGACCGGGTCTTTTTCGGGGAACTGAACTGGTACCTGTATGCGTACCTGGCCTTCCTGCTGATGCTGCCTTTTTTACGCCTCATCGCACAGAATGCGGATGAGGGACAGCAGAAGCTGTATCTGATCCTTACCTTCGTATTCTACAGTATCAGCGGTCTGTTCCTGTTTCTGGGAGTGGATGCAAAGCTCCTGGACAACATGCCGCTGTTCAATACCGTATATGCCAGTAACTGCTGGCAGCTGACGTTCCCGCTTGCAGGATATTTTATAGCGAATGTTATTAAAAGCGGAGATCCTGCAAAAATCAGAAAACTCGAGATTGCGGCCGTAGTTGCCGCACTTATGAACCTCCTTCAGGGGGAGATCCTCTTTTCCCTGGACCGTTTTACAAAGGACGGCCTGAATTTAGAGATGATGCGTCAGCATGCCTGCTTCGGTCCCGCCTGCCTGATCTTTATCCTTTGCCTCCTGTGGGCTGAGAAAGCGGCAGAGAGGGCAGCCGGGGAGGCTGAAGAAGAAACCGAAGAAGCTGCAGACGGTGAACGCAGCAGTGATGCAAACGGCTTCGGCGCATGGCTCCTCACGGAACTTTCCGCAGCAACCCTGGGTGTGTTCCTCATCGAGACCCACACCAATTTCTCCGGGCTCTTATCCTTAAAGATCGTGGAGTGGCCCATAGTGGCGGACCTGCCCTATACCCGGTCCATCCTGGCGGTGGCCATTGAGTTTGTTGCCTATTCCCTGTTTGTGATCCTCCTGCGGCGGATCCCCGGGGTAAAGAAGATCCTGTAAGAGGAAAAGAACGGTTTTAGTAAGAAACGGGAGACAAGATGGAAGAATATTCCCTGATCGAGAAAAATGAATTAGTCAGTGAGATCGAGACCCGATTTGGTAAGGTGGAGATGCAGCTCCTTGATAAACATCCCGGTGACATCCGGGTGGATATCGGTGTGATCCCTCCAAAGGCCGGCAGGAATTACTATACGCTGGTGACCATGGGCGCCGGTGCTCACGAGATGAATACGCCGGAAGAACTGGAAGAGTATATGCTCCAGAGGGCAGAATTTGTTATGTGCCTGCCCTATTACTGGCAGCTTGGGAATGCGGATCCCTTCTGGAGATGGCCCATTGACCTGATGCGCCAGATCGCCCTTCATGTGCTGAATGAGGACGAATGGCTGGGTTGGGGCTATTATGTCCGGGACCACGGTCCCTTTGTGGACGGTATCCTGTTGGAAGGTGCGATCCTTTACGATGCGGAATGCCTTTCCGAGTATGACGAGGAAGCGCCTGAAGAGGGGATGGCGGAAGCCTGGTCTGAGGACGATGAGGAAGAGCCGGAAGACCAGTCCATGTGTATTTTGGACGGCGGCAAGGTGATCAATTTCTACCAGATCATGCCCCTTGTGGGAAAAGAACTGGATTTCCTTTCGGATCATGAGCCGGAAGAATTATTATCGGAAATGGGAGAGGTCAGCTTTGTGGTCAATCCCGTGAGGAGATCGGAGATCTGATGGAAGAAACATACAGATTTCAGGATGAATTTCATAAGTCCCTGACAGGGAATAAGATCGACCTTCCCATTGGCATTATGGACTCCGGCCTCGGGGGCTTAAGTGTCATGAAAGAAGCCTTGCGGATCATGCCTCAGGAGGATTTTATCTACTTCGGGGATTCCGCCAATGCTCCCTATG
>JAFUUM010000166.1 GCA_017477805.1 Lachnospiraceae bacterium | reverse complement strand
AGGATCCGCTCCCGTTGTTACAAGATAAGCCCTGGATTGAAAGTCGATCCGTTCTATGGCCGCAATATCATTTTGGGCCTTTATCATCTCATCCGCGAAAAAATCCACCGGGTTATAGTTCTTCTTAACTACGCCGCCGCTGAGTACCGACACGTCATCCACCACAAGGGTCTGCTCGGCTGCAGGAAGGTCAATTCGGATCCCGGTGATCCGCCCTTTCAGGCTGCTGTCCAAACGGAATTCCACACGATGCTCCGTTTCGTTCAGATATCCGAAGGCGCAGTTTTCGGCCGTAAAGGTATCATTGTCTTTTGTGGTATAAAACAAAACGCAGCCGTCTTTTTGGACCGACTCGTTCACTTCCCAAAAATGGAGCCGGAGGATCACATCTCCGGTCCTGGTCGGCAGGAAGCAGAAAAGGATCGCAAGCAGGATCGGTAATGCCATTGCTGCCACAGTGGTTTTCTTTTTCATGATGATCAGTCCTTTTTTGTCCGTAAGATATCAAAGGGAGCAAGAGGCTCCGACAGTTTTACGCGAAAGATCTGTTTGGCATGGGGGCAGGCGGAAATGGGTGCTCCCGTTTCGTCCCACATTTCAAGAACGGTAACAGGTACGTTTTTTCCGTCCGGTTTCATGATCTCGATCTCATCGCCCACGCAGAATTTGTTCTTCTGTTCCATGGTGGCTGCGCCTTTCCCGTCCACGGAACCGGCATAACCAAGATAGGTGTACTCGTTCACATAGGTGGAAGAGTCGTAGATCTGGGTTTCATGGGTAGGCTTTCCGAAGTAAAAACCGGTGGTGAACTGTCTGTGGGTGCACTTGCGGATCTCCGCCTCGTACCAGGGCAGTTCTTTTTTGTACTTCTCAGGATCCTCTAAATAGTCATCGATGGCTTTCCGGTATGTCCTTGCTACGGTGGCCACGTAAAGAGCGGTCTTCATGCGACCTTCGATCTTTAAACTGTCGATGCCCGCATCCAGCATTTCAGGAAGATGCTCCACCATGCAAAGGTCCTTGGAATTGAAGATGTAAGTTCCCCGGTCGTTTTCCTCCACGGGAAGATACTCTCCGGGCCTTGTCTCTTCCATTACCGCATACTTCCATCTGCAGGGGTGGGTACATTCTCCCTGATTGGCATCCCGTCCCGTAAAGTAGTTGCTGAGGAGGCATCTGCCGGAATAGGAAATACACATGGCGCCGTGGACAAAACTCTCGATCTCCATCTCTTCGGGGATGTTGTCCCGGATCTCTTTGATCTCCGCCAGGGACAATTCCCTTGCGGATACAACACGGGTAGCTCCGAGATCATGCCAGAAATGATAGGTCATGTAATTGGTGTTATTGGCCTGGGTAGAGATATGGAGGGGGATCTTGGGGCAGGCTTCTTTTGCAAGAAGGAACATACCGGGATCTGCCACGAGAATGGCATCCGGGCCAACTTCCGCCAGCTCTTCGAAATAGGCTTTTGCGCCCTCAAGGTCGTTATTGTGGGCAAGGATATTGGCTGTGACATACACCTTTGCTCCGTGTTCATGGGCAAACGCGATTCCTTCTTTCATCTCATCCTTGCTGAAATTGCCGGCTTTGGCCCGAAGCCCGTAGGCTTCTCCGCCAATATATACCGCATCCGCTCCGTAGATGACGGCGATCTTTAAGGTTTCCAGATCTCCCGCCGGGCAGAGCAGCTCAATGTTTCGTTTTCTGTTCATGTTCATTCCTCGTTGTGCTTTTCCCACCGTTTCGCCGGTCCACCCTCCTGCGGTCAGGGCAGTTTCACCGACAGGGCAACCCCGTCTCCCACCGTCAATACCGTGGTGGCCAGGTCATCTCGGTGCTGAAGTTCAAAAAGATAGTCTCTCATCCGCTGATGGATGGTCCGGTCCCGTCTTGTGACCGCGTACCTGGACTCTGTCACATCTCCGTCCTGGAGCACGTTGTCAGAGATCAGGATCCCGCCGGGTGCCAGGAGCCTCATGACTTCAGGCAGGAAGTTCAAGTACTGGCCCTTTGCCGCATCCACAAAAGCAAGATCCGCCTGCAGGTCCAGGGTGGGCAGGATCTCCAGGGCATCCCCCTTCAAAAGGTTGATCACATCCGCTTTTCCTGCCTCGTGAAAGTTCTTTTTGGCCTCTGCAATGCGCTTTTCCACCTTCTCGATGGTGGTGATCTTTGCATGAGGTGCACACTCACTCATCCATAACGCAGAAAAACCAACGGCACATCCGACCTCGAGGATGACCTTCGGATCCTTGCTCGCGCAAAGGAATCGGATCAGGCTCCCCGTCTCCCGCCGGATGATGGGCACGTTGGTTTTTATTGCATTTGTTCGAATTGTTTCAAGATATTCGGGCATCCCCGGATCCAGGGACCGGATAAAAGATGCCATACGTTCTTCTACGATCAATCCGATCCTCCGTTCTCTGCGGACTCCGCTTCCGCACCTTCCGTTTCTGCTTCGGTCTCTGTGGAAGTTGACGAATTAGCCGATGAAGCGGCTGTCTGTTCCTTATCCTTTCCCGACATGATCTCCATCATCTGTTGGGAATCCATGCCGCTGGAGAGTTCGTAAGTACCGGGTACGAGGTTATTACGGTAATCCGATGCCAGATACTGTACATAGAACAGATTGGCGTCGCGGATCAGACCGTATTCCTCCAGGGTCTTGGCCAGGTTTCTTACGGAAGCGCCCTTTTCAAAGGTGACGGAATAACTGACTCCCTCACCGATGGAGACAGGTTCCTCCGTGAAGATCCGGTAACCGAAATCATAGGCGGTGGCGGTCCACTTTGTGATATAGGTGATCAGATAGATCAGGATCGCGATCTTTACGATGGCGCTGATCACCGAGATTATGATCTGCCTAACATTCATTAATCCAACTCCAGTTTCTTGAGCAGTTCGTTCCAGACATCCTGCACCATACGGCAGAATGCCAGTTCCGATGAAAGAAAGTGATCGATCACCGGATCTTCCCGAAAGGAAGCATACTTTCTGGTAAACTCTTCTGTCTTGCGGAGAAGTTCTTCTCCCTGAAATTCCTGCTGCATCCGGTAGTTCTCCATCCGGTATGCGTCGATCTTCTCCTGCAGGCCTTCAATGCGGGACACTTCCTGCTGTGCTGCCATGAACTCCAGATAGACATCGGAATTTCGGATGGCATCGATCAGCCCGTTCACGCTCTTATTCACCTGCTCGTCAAATATTGCCATTTTAAACCTCTTCAATGATGGGCAGGATCATGGGGCGTCTCTTGTAACGTTTCCAGATGAAGCTGCTGAGCTCATCTCTCATGACATTTTTGATCTTATTCCAGTCATGGATGTTTCTGTCCATACAATGTTCTACTGCCAGTTCCACAACGCTTCTGGCTTCTTCCATCAGTTCGTCGGATTCTTTGACATAAACGAAACCTCTGGAAATGATATCGGGGCCTGCCGCCACCTGTCCGGTGTATTGATCCAGAACAAGAACGATGACGATCATACCGTTTTCGGCAAGGAGCTGTCTGTCTTTTAAGACCACATTTCCGACGTCTCCCACGCCCAGACCATCCACCATGATGCCGCCGGTATGGACTCTGCCCGTTACTTTTGCAAAATCCGCTCCGTCAAATTCCAGAACATCGCCGGACTGCATGATAAAGATATTCTTCTTATCGATGCCAAGGCCTTCTGCCAGACGGGCCTGCGCCACAAGATGCTTATACTCACCGTGAACGGGAATGGCATACTTAGGCTTGATCAGGTTGTAGATCAGTTTGATCTCTTCCTGGCAGGGGTGTCCGGATACATGGGTATCCTGCACCACCACTTCGGCACCGCGCTTTAAAAGCTCGTTAACGATCTTGGTAACTGCCTTTTCGTTGCCGGGGATGGGGGATGAAGAAAAGATCACCACGTCACCGGGTTTGATGGAGATCTTCTTATGGGTGTTATTGGCAATACGGCTGAGGGCCGCCATGCTCTCACCCTGGCTTCCGGTGGTGATAATGACAGTTCTGTCATCCGGGTATTTCTTCAGTTCCTCGATATCCACCAGCGTGTTGTCGGGAATGCTGATGCACTCCAGTTTTGTGGCGGTCTCGATGATATTCACCATGCTCCGGCCTTCCACAACAACCTTGCGGCCGAACTCATAGGCGGTATTGATGATCTGCTGCACTCTGTCCACGTTGGAAGCAAAGGTAGCAACGATGATCCTCTTTTTCTTATGTTCCTCAAACAGACTGTGGAAGGTCCTGGTCAGGGATCTTTCGGAAGGCGTAAAGCCGGGTCTCTCCGCATTGGTGGAGTCGCACATCAACGCAAGTACGCCCTTTTTGCCGATCTCCGCAAAGCGCTGCAAGTCAATGGCATCCCCGTAAACAGGGGTATAATCCACCTTAAAGTCTCCGGTGTGGACGATAATGCCCGCAGGGGAGTAGATGGCAAGTGCTGCCGCATCCACGATACTGTGATTGGTCTTGATAAATTCGATCCGGAAGTCACCCAGGTTCACGGACTGGCCGAACTTCACCACTTTCCGTTTTACCTTGCCGTTGAGGCCATGCTCTTCCAGTTTGTGATCGATGATACCGATGGTCAGTCTGGTAGCATAAATGGGCACATTGAGGTCCTTCAGCACATAAGGAAGTGCGCCGATGTGATCCTCGTGACCGTGGGTGATCACAAATCCTTTTACTTTGTCTGCGTGTTCTTTCAGATAGCTGACATCCGGGATCACAAGATCCACACCCAGCATATCGTCATCCGGAAATGACAGACCGCAGTCCACCACAACAATACTGTCCTCATATTCAAAGGCAGTAATGTTCATTCCGATCTCTTCCAGTCCCCCGAGAGGGATGACCTTTAATCTGGAAGCGGCCGGTGTCGCATTCTTATTTGTTTTTTTCTTCAAAAGTTTTCTATCCTCCTAAATACATCTCCCGTCGGACTTCACTTGTCCCGGAGACAAAAACCCGGATAGAAACCGCTTAGTCATCATTCTCCGAAAGGAGCGTCAGATCTTCGTCCATCTTTTCAAAGACTTCCGCCACCGCGGCCAGTTCCTTGTCGTCATCTACGATCTCATACTGAGCCTCTTCGGCTTCAGGTGCTGACACATCCTTTAGGATCAGGGCTTCGCCGTCCCCATCCATCTCATCAACTACTAATATATAATCCGTTCCGGCAATCCTGGTCTCGTCCAGAACGAAAAATTCCACTTCTTCTCCTTCATCTGTGGTGAAAATGATCTTTTCCATATTTCTTTATTCGACCTCATTTGCTTTCTGATTATGAAGGAAGAAACGCGGGGCGTTTCTCTCAGCGGGACGCTCAGCGTCCCGTGTCACCGGCTTCGCCGGA
Source organism: Lachnospiraceae bacterium (assembly GCA_017477805.1). GTDB lineage: Bacteria > Bacillota > Clostridia > Lachnospirales > Lachnospiraceae > SIG336. The sequence continues at coordinate 14,555 of JAFUUM010000166.1, read as the reverse complement.
ATGACGTAGGAAGTCCAAATATCCCTGCAAAATAAAAGAGGCTGCGATCTGATCCACGTACTCCTTACGGTGCTCTCTGCGGACCCCCGCCTCCATCAAAACCTTGTCGGCCGCTACCGTGGTCAGTCGCTCATCCCACATCACTACAGGCAGGCCCGTACGTCTCTCCAGCATTTCCTTGAACTCTGCGGAAAGTTCGGAACGCTCGCCGATGGTAGCGTTCATATTTTTGGGATCACCGAGTACGATTGTGGTAACCCCGTATTCCTGAATGATCTGTTCGATCTGCTGCAGGGTCTGTCTGAGTTTGTTTTCTTCTTTTCTTCGGATAATGGTCAGTCCCTGCGCAGTCAGACCAAGGGGGTCACTGATGGCGACGCCCACGGTCTTGGAACCATAATCCAAACCCAAAATACGCATACTTATCTCCAGTTATTGCTCTTAATGTATTCCTTTAACAGTTCTTCAACCAGCTCGTCTCTCTCCACCTTCATGATCAGAGATCTGGCGCCCTGATGATTGGTGATGTAGGTGGGATCCCCGGACATGATATAGCCTACGATCTGATTCACGGGGTTATACCCTTTTTCCGTCAGGGCGTGATAGACCGTATCCAGGATCAGCTTTACACCGTTTTCCGCTTCAGGCTCTACCTGCTGGAAAAACTGTGTGTCCCCCAGTTTCGTGTTGTTCAGGTTCTCTTGATCGACAAACTGTGCCATTTTCTTATCTCCTGTGTGTTTGCTATCTAATCATCATAGCGTAATTAGGGGAATTATGCAAATCTACTGTTATTTTCCGGATCTCTCCCGGGGCCGCATCGCCCTCGAAAGCGCACCGGATGTACTCCCTGCTGTAGCCCGTGTGCATGAGACGTCCCCCGATCATCTCATCCTCTTCAAACAGGATCTCCAGTTCCCGTCCGATATGGGCTCTGCGATATTCATCGGATTGTTTCTCCGTCATCTTTAGGAGAATATCGCTTCTTTCTTTTTTCTGTGCCATGGTAAGCTGGTCCTTCATGGCAGCCGCCGGGGTCCCTTTTCTGACGGAATAGGGAAAAACGTGCATCTCATAGAAATTTGCCTTTTCCAAAAAGGACACGGTCTTTGCAAATTCCTCTTCCGTCTCCCCGGGGAAACCGGTGATAACATCCGTGGTGATGGCAGGCAGGTCAAAGGCTTCCCTGAGGATCTCCATACCCTCGTAAAACCTCGCGGTATCATAATGCCGGTTCATGCGCTTTAAGGTCTCATCGCATCCGCTCTGCAAAGAAAGATGGAAGTGAGGACAAATACCCCGGATCTGCTTAAGCGCCTGTGCAAACTCCCTTGTGATGATCCTGGGTTCCAAAGATCCCAACCGGATCCTCTGAAGGCCGGTGCCGTCTTCCCGGTAAAGTTCATCCAGGGACCGCAGCACATCAAGAAGTCTCCCGAAAGGAAAATCCTCGGAATCTCCGATGCCCTTGATACCGTCCAGATCAAGACCGTAGGAGCTTAAGTGGATCCCGGTTACAACAAGTTCCCGATAGCCGCTCTCCACCAGATGCTTTGCTTCCCTGAGGATATCGTCCTTTTCCCGGCTGCGGATCCTGCCCCTTGCATAAGGTATGATGCAGTAACTGCAGAATTGGTTGCATCCGTCCTGGATCTTTACGGTGGCCCGGGTATGTTCCTCTGTTTTTTCCAGATAAAGCTCGGGGTAGGCGGTCTCCAGGTTTATATCTGCAGGAGCCTCTTTTTTCCTGTCGTTTAAATAGGCTTCGATGAGCTCCGCGATCTTACCCTTATCCTGATTGCCCACCAGAAGATCCACCTGAAGGTCTTCCATCAGGGTCTTTTCGCCGGTGTGGACATAGCAGCCTGCTGCCACCACCACGGCTTCCGGATTTCTTTTCCGGGCCTGGTGCAGCATCTGTCTGCTCTTTTTGTCCGCGATGGCTGTTACGGTGCAGGTGTTGACGATGTAGATATCGGCCTTTTCTTCAAAAGGAACGATCTCGTAGCCGTTTTCCGCCATCTTGCGGATCATGACTTCCAGCTCATAGGAATTGACCTTGCAACCAAGGTTGTGAAATGCCACTCTCAGCATGTTTTCTCCTTCTTGACTTTTGCGGGTTCTGTCTTTATCATTAACCATGAAGGTATTGACCGCAAAGGAGGTTGTTTCATGAAAACTGTAAAGATTTCTCTGAATTCGATTGACAAGGTAAAATCCTTTGTCAACGACATCACCAAATTCGATTATGATTTCGATCTGGTATCCGGCAGATACGTTATCGATGCGAAGTCCATCATGGGTATCTTCTCCCTGGATCTGTCCAAGTCCATCGACCTGAACATCCACGCAGAAGACGGCCTGGACGCCGTACTGGACGTTCTGAAACCCTATATCGTAGATTGAGACTAGCAATGAGCCCTGCCGGAAGGCAGGGCTCATTTTAGATTGACTGCTTGCAGGCAATCGAAGAGGAGCCCTGCTTGCGGCATGGCGGCAGGCTTACATACGACACACAATGAGTTCTTCCGTCTCCACCGCGATCTTTGCCAGCTCATCCAGCTTGTCTTTTACGGCAGCCTCGTGCCGTCTGATCACATCGGGATTGGGCCTGGTGACAGGATGCTTTGCCACAAAGATGGTACAGCAATCCTCGAAGGGCTGGATGGAAGTCTCGTAGGTGCCGATCTTCTCGGAAACATCCACGATCTCCTGCTTGTCAAAGCCCACCACGGGACGATAAACGGGCAGGGTGCAGACTTCGTTGGTCACCAGCATGGCCTGCATGGTCTGGGAAGCCACCTGTCCGATGGACTCACCGGTAACAAGGCCGATACAGTCGTTCTTTTTCGCGATCTCTTCCGCAATGCGCATCATGTATCTGCGCATGATGATGGTCAGTTCTTCATGAGGGCAGCCCTCATAGATGGCCAGCTGCACATCCGTAAAGTTCACCACATGAAGTCTTACGGGACCGGAATACCGAGATACCAGTTTTGCCAGGTCCACAACCTTCTGTTTTGCTCTGTCACTGGTGTAGGGGGGTGCATGGAAATAGGTTGCCTCCAGGGCCACACCACGCTTTGATACAAGATATCCCGCAACAGGGGAATCGATACCGCCGGATAACAGGAGCATGGCTTTTCCTGCAGTTCCCACAGGCATACCGCCGGGTCCGGGAATGGCCACGGAGTACATATAGATCTTCTGGCGCACTTCTACGTAAAGATACACATCGGGGTTATGCACATCCACTTTCATCTCCGGATAAGCGGCAAGCAGAGCTTCGCCCACGCTGGCCGCGATCTCCATGGAATCCAGGGGATAGTCCTTTTTGCCGCGACGGCACATGACCTTAAATGTAAAAGCCTTATCGGGGTACACTTCTCCCACGTAGGCCACAGCCTCTTTCCGGATGTTCTCGATATCCTTTTCCTCGTACTGCATCATGGGGCAGATCTCGGAGATACCAAAAACTCTGGAGAGAGCTTCCACGGTCTCGTCGTAGTCATAGTCCTCGGAAGTCACGTCAACGAATACGCGTCCCGCTTCCTTCCGGACTTCAAACTCACCCTCACACCGCTTCAGGGCATATCTCATCTGTTTCATCAACTGATCTTCGAACACATAGCGGTTGGCACCTTTGACGCCGATCTCCGCATATTTGATCAAAAAGGATTTCCATTCCATCTTATTATCCTCGTTTAAACTTTCTAAGCACAGGTATCAGTTCCTTTAGCACTTGCACAGTATAGTCCAGTTCTTCTTTCGTTGTAAAGACGGAAAAACTGAAGCGGATGGTAGAGTCAAGGAGCGCCTGTTCCACCCCGATGGCAAGCAGTGTAGCGGAGGTCTGGGGATGATTGGAAGCGCAGGCGCTTCCGGAAGAGACGTAGATCCCCTTATCCTCCAGGGCATGGAGCAGCACTTCCGCCCTCACATCCCGGAAGGATGCGCTGACAATATGGGGCGCCGTCTCATGACCCTCCCTGCCGTTGATGATCACATCGGGAATGGTCAAAAGATCCTTTACAAATCCGTCCCGGAGACTGTAAAGTGTTTCTCTCTCCTGTTCCAGACCTTCGTTGATCTTTGCAGATGCAAGACCAAGACCCGCGATGGAAGGCACCGCTTCCGTACCGGACCGAAGTCCCCCCTGCTGGCCGCCGCCAAATAAGATAGGCTGCAGTCTGATGCCGTTCTTCACATATAAAAAGCCGATACCTTTGGGTCCGTGGATCTTGTGACCGCTGGCAGAGAGCATGTCGATCCCCATCTTCTTGGGGATGATCCTGTTCTTTCCGTAGCCCTGGACCGCATCCACATGAAACACGGTCTTCGAATTGCACTTCTTGATGAGAGCTCCCGCTTCCTCGATGGGCTGCAGGGCACCGATCTCGTTATTGGTATGCATGATGGAAACAAGGAGCGTGTCTTCCCGGATGCTGTCCCGAAGCTGGGTGAGGGAGATCCGGCCCTCATGGTCCACATCCAGATAGGTTACTTCATAGCCCTCTTTTTCCAGATGCTCCATGGTGTTCAAAATGGCGGGGTGCTCGATCTTCGTTGTGATCAGATGATGGCCTTCCCGCTTATGGGCCGCCGCATATCCCAGGATCGCCAGGTTATCGGACTCGGTTCCGCAGGAGGTAAATAAGATCTCTTTCTCGCTTGCCTTCAGGGTTGCCGCGATCTGCTCTCTTGCTGTCTTTATGTATTTTTCCGCATCCACACCCAGGCGGTGCATGCTGGAGGGATTGCCGTAATCTTCCAGCATCACTTTTGTCATAAGTTCCGCTGCTTCCGGGTAAACTCTGGTGGTTGCGGAGTTGTCCAAATATACTTTCATAAACTACCTTATCTTTCCAATTGATACATGAGCCAGGAAACAACGGTCATTCCCGCCGTCTCCGTGCGGAGGATCCGCTTTCCCAGGGTAATGGGAGAAAAGCCGGTTGCCTTGGCCTGCTCCACCTCCGCCTGCTCCAAGCCTCCCTCGGGACCGATGATGATGCCCACGGCTTCTCCGGGTTTTACGGACTCGATGAGTTTTTTGGTAGCCTCCATCCCCTCTGCCAGTTCATAGGGGATCAGCTTTAAGGAGATGCCTTCCTGGTCCGCATAGGCAAGGGCTTCTTTGAAACTGCAGACGGGAGCGATGTTCGGGATCCTGCCCCGGCCGCTCTGCTTGGCAGCTGCTTCCGCGATGGCCTGCCATCTCGTCACCTTGCTTCCCGCCTTTTTGGCATCCAGTTTCACCACGCAGCGGTTCATGGCAACGGGGACCACCTCGTAAACACCAAGTTCCACGGTCTTCTGGATGATGGTCTCCATCTTGTCTCCCTTGGGAAGGCCCTGAAACAGGTAGATCTTTGAAGGGAGTTCCGCACCGCTGTCCTCTTCTGCGCAAAGGTCGCAGAAGATCTCCGCTTCTCCGAATTCCCGGATCCTGCAGCGATACTGCTTTGCGGGCTCATCCTCCGAAGCGGCCTCTGGAGAAGCTGTCACAGTGATCTCTTCCCCTTCTTTCATCCGCAGAACGTTCCGGATATGGTTCACATCATCCCCGAGGATGCTGATGGTCTTGTTTACCGCATCAACCTGCGAGGGTTCTATAAAAAAATGATACATACACTGTCCTTCTTAAGGCTTCTTCGCCGTTACCGATACCCACTCCCCGAGTCTTGTGGTCTCCAGCACTTCAAGACCTGCATTCACTGCAGCATTCACCACCAGTTCCTCCTTTTCCGCAAGGATACCGGAGGTGATGTAAATGCCGCCCTTCTTTAACTGATGAGTAATGACGGGAGTCAGGGGTACCAGCACATCCGCCAGGATGTTTGCCACCACCATGTCATACTTTTCAAAACCGGCCTGTTTCTGGATCTCCTCATCGGTAATGATGTTTCCGAGGATCATATCGAATTTGGAGGTCTCGATGCCGTTGGCCTTTAAATTCTCTTCCACCGCAGGAAGGGCACAGGGATCCAGGTCCGTTCCCGTTACATGTGCGGCACCGTACATCAGCGCCACAATACCGAGGATACCGCTTCCGGTTCCCACATCCAAAAGTTCTGTTGTACTCGTCAGGTATTTCTTGATCTGACGGATGCAAAGCTTGGTGGTCTCGTGCATGCCCGTACCAAAAGCGGTACCGGGATCGATGTGCAGCACCTTTTTGTCTGCATCCTCAGGCTTTACCTCTTCCCAGGAAGGAGTGATCAAAAGGTCGTCGATGGAAAACTGGTGGAAATAATTCTTCCAGTTATTGATCCAGTCAAGGTCTTCGGTCTCATCCACAAGGATCGTTCCCGCTCCGGCATCCAGGTATTCACCCATCTCCCGGATCTCCCGGGCGATGCGCTCTTTTACTGTCTCAATATCAACCCGGATGAGATCCTCTCCGGAAAGTCCCGGCTGATAAGACCGGTCTTCCGCTTCCGCCTCTTTTTCATCCACAGCAGCGGGGATCTTTTCACCTTCAAAGACATCCCGGTCCGGCAGGAGCAGTCCCTTTTCGTCCGTTTCCACAAAGAAGCTGACGAAAGCCACACCGTCATCCGCTGCGGTCTCCGGCAGGATATCCACGAACATCTGCTCCTTTTCCAGGGGAGATAAGGGGATCTTGTCCTCGATCTGCGCCCCTTCAAATCCCAGGTCATAGAGGTTGCTGATCAGCACATCCTCCGCTTCCGTGGTGGTCTGTATGCGAAATCTTGTCCATTTCATAGATCTTCCTCCGAAAATTTAAGTCCCCTGATACAAAAGATGGGAAACACCAGCAGGGGCATCGCCAAAAACAGGGGATATACGTAGCGGAAATTGCTGACAGGTCCCAGAAGATAAGTTGCCAGCAGCCCTCCGTAGATCACAAGGATGGGACCAAATGGTTTACCACCCCGTCTCAGAATAACATAAGCAAGTACGTAAACAAAAGCAAACGGTGCGGCCAATGTGTAAAGAATGGGGAACCGTTTCATAAAGCCGTTCTCAAAATGGGCCCAGGTCTCCAGGCTCTGATACAGACCGGGCAGAAGAGAAGCCCTCTCCATGGGATATTCATCCACCCGGTAGATCCCGGTCTCGATGTACTCTCTATCTGCAAAGGGATCTGAAGTTTCCGCAAAAAGATACCAGTAATCCACGTTTGTTGCAAGAAACGCATCCAGATAGGTACCCGGCATCTTTTTCCCAATGGAAAAGTAAATGCTCCAGAACTCCCCTTTGTGTTCCAGATAATAAACCTCATCAAAAGAATTTTTAATGGGATCCGCAAACCGGGGATTATACCGGGTCACTTCCGGCAGATACATCCGGATCTGCTCCCGCTCGTCGACAGTCAGGACGTTTTCCCCTGTTTCATAAGCCCGGGCCAGTTGCTGCATGGGGATGGACATGCTCTCCCCCACGGGTCCCCGTTCCACTCCCGACGCCGGAAAGATCACCATGGTCATTAAAAGCACCACGGCAATGATCCCCGCAAGGGATAAGACCAGACGCTTCGGATAACGGACTGCAAGAGAAACAGCCAGCAGCAGTATCACCACATAGAGCATATTATTCCGGAGAAGACAGGCCAGAACGCCAAATATCAGCAATTCCAGAGGCTGTTTAAGCGTCCTGTCACCCTTTTTTGTTCCCACCCTGTGCTCGTTTGCGTTCTCCCAGGCAATCTCAAATGCCTTCACCGTAAACACGATGAGGGCACATGCAAAGTACACATCCTTCGTGGGGATCATGGAAAAGATCGCCATGTGGGGCATAAACAGCGTCAGGATCAAAAAGACCAACCGGGCGGTCGTGGGCATACCGTACTCTCCCACCTTTTTCATCAGCCAGGCTGCCGTAATGGAGACAACCAGGATCTGCAGGATCCCATAGGCAGTGATCCCCAAATACCTGACGCCCGTCAGCTGCTCCAGATCATAAAAGGCTTTCCAGATCAGTGTATGGAGAACGGGATGATGATTGTTCAAAGGAATACTGCCCGCAGCCTGCCAGGTCTGATAATCGATGTCATAGGAAAAGATCCCGGGAAAGTAAGCGAGAAATGCCAGCAGGTTCATGATAAAGACCAGCAGACCTTCCGCCAGAGGAAGATACCGATGGCATCTTGCGAGAAATCCGCTTCTCACGGTACCCGCTTTGCCGGACGCTGAAAAAAAAGAGTCATCCGATCCCTTCTTTCCACTAAGCGCAGGCAGAGCCAGATCCACTACGTAAAAAAACAGAAAAAAGACCACCAGAGATGCCGCCGTATAAGCGGCGATCTCTGCAGGTCTTGTTATCAGTCTCCCAAGATCGTTGTCCAGATAGATCATCCGTCCGATATTCAGGAGCGCGGACGCTGCAATGGCAGCGATCATTCTGTTTTTCAGATGAGCTTTGATCATTTTCAAAACAGTTTCTTTTTCTTTTTACTGCCCGCCTTTTTCTCGCCATTTTTCTCAGCGGAGGCTTTCTCTGCCGCATGGAGGCTGTCGTCGGTAAGTTCATCGAACTTCCGCATCAGATCCTGGGCTTCCTTGGAAAGCTTTTCGGGGGTCTGCAGGACCAGAGTCACGTAGTGATCACCACGCACATCCTTATTCCGGAGGGTGGGAACACCTTTACCTCTGAGCCTTACTCTGGTATCCGTCTGGGTACCGGGTTTTACGTTGTAAACGACCTTGCCGTCCACGGTATCGATGACCACGTCACCGCCCAGGGCTGCTACTGCAAAGGACATGGGCACGGTGGAGAAAATGTCGTAATCCTGTCTCTGGAAGATGGGATGACGCCCCACCACGATCTCCACAAGGGCATCCCCTCGGGGACCGCCGTTATAACCGGGATCTCCGAGACCGCTCTTACGGATGCACTGACCGTTGTCGATACCGGCAGGGATATCCATCTCAAATTTCTTACGGATCTGGACATAACCGGTACCATGGCAATCCTGACACTTCTCACGGATCACCTTACCGGTGCCTCCGCAGTCGGGACAGGTCTGTACGTTACGGACCGTTCCGAAGAAGGACTGGGTTGTCATCACAACCTGACCCTTACCGCCGCACTTGCTGCAGGTTTCGGGCTTGGTGCCGGGTTTTGCACCGGTTCCGTGACAGGTCTTACAATCTTCTTTAACGTTCAGCTCCAGCTCCTTGGTACAACCGAATACCGCCTCATCAAAGGTGATACGGATGGAGGTACGGATGTTGTTACCCTGCATGGGCTGATTGGTAGCTCTTGCACGGCTTCTGGAAGTACCGAAAAGATCGCTGAAGAGATCACCGAACATATCCGTAAAGTCTGCGCCGGAGAAATCGAAGCCGCCGTAGCCGCCACCACCGCCGCCCTGTTCAAAGGCTGCATGACCGAACTGATCGTACTTTCTTCTCTTCTCGGGATCGCTGAGCACCGCATAGGCTTCGGAAGCTTCCTTGAACTTTTTCTCCGCTTCCTTATCCCCGGGGTTCACATCCGGATGGTACTTTTTGGCAAGCACTCTGTATGCTTTTTTCAGGGCTGCATCGTCGGCGTTTTTGTCGACGCCCAACACCTCATAATAATCTCGCTTCTGCTCTGCCATTTGTCTTCCTCATTTCATATATCATTAACCACTTTCAGCCCTGCAGCCACCGCCGCAGGGCCGGAAGTATTTTGTTATAACTCAGTCTTCAGCTGATCCTTAAACCTCACGGAAATCGCCGTCAACAACGTCATCAGCTGCTGCGCCTGCGGAAGATCCTGCATCACTCTGAGGACCTGCCTGGCCGGAGAAACCGCCCATGTCGGGGCCTGCCTGAGGGCCTGCACCTGCTGCGCCCTGCATGTTCTCATACATCTTGGAGAACAGGGACTGTGCATCGTTCATCAGCTTCTCCTTAGCGGATTTCAGCTGATCCAGATCGCTGTCGGACATCTCAACATCCTTGGTTCTTTCGAGGATATCCTTCACCTGCTTGATGTCATCTTCTACGGTTGCTTTAGCGGCTGCGTCGATCTTATCGCCAACTTCGTTTAATGCCTTCTCGGTCTGGAATACGAATGCATCAGCATCGTTTCTGGTATCGATGGCTTCTTTACGCTTCTTATCCTGAGCCTCGTACTCAGCTGCTTCTTTAACAGCCTTGTCGATATCGGCATCAGACATGTTGGAACCTGCGGTGATGGTGATGTGCTGTTCCTTACCGGTACCCAGATCCTTAGCGGATACGTTAACGATACCGTTTGCATCGATATCGAAGGTAACTTCGATCTGAGGTACACCTCTCATTGCAGGAGGGATACCATCCAGACGGAACTGGCCGAGGGACTTGTTATCTTTTGCGAACTGTCTCTCACCCTGCAGTACGTTGATGTCTACTGCGGTCTGGTTATCTGCTGCGGTGGAGAATACCTGGCTCTTCTTGGTAGGGATAGTGGTATTTCTCTCGATCAGTCTGGTCGCAACGCCGCCCATGGTCTCGATGGACAGGGACAGAGGAGTAACATCCAGCAGAAGGATATCCCCTGCGCCGGCATCGCCTGCCAGCTTACCACCCTGTACGGATGCACCGATAGCTACGCACTCATCGGGGTTCAGAGTCTTATTGGGCTCTTTGCCGGTGAGCTGTTTCACCTTTTCCTGAACGGCAGGGATACGGGTAGATCCGCCTACCAGCAGGACTTTGGTGATATCGTTGTTGGTCAGACCCGCATCTCTCATTGCGTTCTGTACGGGGATTGCGGTTCTCTCAACCAGATCAGCGGTCAGTTCGTCGAACTTCGCTCTGGTCAGGTTCATATCGAAGTGCTTGGGGCCTTCAGCAGTAGCGGTGATGAAAGGCAGGTTGATGTTGGTTGTGGTAGCGGAAGACAGTTCCTTCTTAGCCTTCTCAGCTGCCTCTTTCAGTCTCTGCATAGCCATCTTATCGCCGGATAAGTCTACGCCTTCGTTCTTCTTGAATTCGTCGATCATGTACTGGGTGATCTTGTTATCGAAGTCATCACCGCCCAGGTGGGTATCACCGTTGGTAGCAAGAACCTCGATGACGCCGTCACCGATCTCGATGATGGAAACATCGAAGGTACCGCCGCCCAGGTCGTATACCATGATCTTCTGCTCTTTTTCGTTGTCCAGACCGTAAGCAAGTGCTGCTGCGGTAGGCTCGTTGATGATACGCTTTACTTCCATGCCTGCGATCTTACCGGCATCCTTGGTTGCCTGACGCTGGGCATCGTTGAAGTAAGCGGGAACGGTGATAACAGCCTCGGTAACTTTCTCGCCAAGGTAGCTCTCTGCATCTGCTTTCAGCTTCTGCAGGATCATAGCGGAGATCTCCTGAGGAGAGTAGCTCTTGTCGCCGATCTGTCTCTTTCTGTCAGTACCCATATCTCTCTTGATGGAAGAGATGGTGTTGTCTGCGTTGGTAACAGCCTGACGCTTTGCAGGCTCACCTACCAGTCTCTCACCGGTCTTGGTGAATGCAACAACGGAAGGTGTGGTTCTTGCGCCTTCGGTGTTGGCGATAACGGTGGGTTTACCACCTTCCATAACTGCTACGCAGCTATTGGTCGTACCTAAGTCGATACCGATAATTTTGCTCATAATCTTTTCCTCCTTCTGAACGGATCTCCGTTCGAGTTCCTGATCTTGATATTTTGTACTTTATTTGATCGAATGCTCTGCTTTCGTAAAGCGCTTATTAGGGGGTTACGGCAACCATGCTGTGTCTTACCACGGTGTCACGGTACATGTAACCTTTCTGGAGTTCCTGAGCAACAACCCCGGACTCATACTCATCGCTCTCCACCTGCATTACTGCATTGTGAAGATTGGGATCAAAGGGCTGTCCCAGTGCTTCGATGGGTTTTACTCCCATATTGTCCAGCTCGGTAAGGAGCTGCTTGTAGATCATCTTCATTCCTTCGGCGAAGGCATCTCCTTCTCCCTCGGGAGCTGTAGCAAGGCCTCTTTCGAAGTTGTCCACAACGGGAAGGATCTTTTCGATCACGGATTTTGCTCCGGTCTCGAACATGACCTCTTTTTCCTTTTCGGTCCGCTTCCGGAAGTTTTCAAACTCCGCAAGCTGACGCTTGTTGCGGTCTTCCAGGTCAGCGATCTGCTCTTTTAAAGCATCCAGCTTCTTGTCCGCTTTCTTCTCATCCCGGGATTTCTTTTTTGCCTTTCCGGGCTCTTCTGCTTTTTCTGCCGCAGGCTCTTCAGCCTTTTCTTCAGCAGGAGCTTCCTGTTCTTTTGTTTCGGTTTCTTCGGACTGGGCTTCTTTCTCCGCAGCCTCTTTTTCCAGGCCTTCCAGCACTTCTTCCAGTGCTTCTTTCATTTCCTTGGCCTTGTTATCGTTCTCAGGCACGTCTTTTATTCCTTTCTGTATAACTTATCCATTTCTTTCTTCAGAGTCTGAAGAGTACTTACTACTTTTTCGTAGTCCATACGCTTGGGTCCCACCACACCGATGGTGCCGCGCATGCCGTCTCCCAGTTCATAGGTTGCGGTAACGACGCTGCAGTCTTTCATGGTGGAGAGAGGCGACTCGTTTCCGATATAAACCTGAATGCCCGTGTTGTTCTCGGATTGCAGGGTGCTCTGGACAAGTTCCGTCAGTTCCTGCTTTTCCTCCAGGGCTGTAATGATCTCGCTTGCATTCTTTCCGTCTGCCAGTTCGGGATAACGGAAGATGTTGTTGGTACCGCTGGTGTAGATCTCCAGGTCCTCATCCTGCTTGATGGCATCCGCCACGGCATCGATGACGTCGCTGACGATCTGGCTGTGGACTCCGGCTTTCTCCTTCATGGCTGCGATCATACCGAGGTTGATCTCTCCGATGGACAGCCCGTTTAAATGGGTGTTCAAAAGGAGGTTCAGCTTCAGGAGGGTCTCATCGTCCATGTCCGCATCCACCTGAAGGATCCGGTTCCGGATCACGTTACCGTCGATGACGATGACTGCCAGGATCTGGCCTGCATCCACACGGGAGAGCTGGATGAATTTCAGCTTGTTCCGGTGTACCGCCGGTGCGGAGATCAGGCTGGTGTAGTTGGTCTGATCCGCCAGGACTCTTGCGGCCTGCTTCAGGATCTGATCCATCCGGTCCTGTTTCTCCAGAAGATCCACCTTTAACTCTTCCACTTCTTTGGTCTTTTCCTTCATCATGTTATCGACGTAGAACCGATAACCGAGATCCGAAGGGATACGGCCGGCGGAAGTGTGTGGCTGGGTGATATAGCCCATCTCTTCCAGGTCTGCCATCTCATTTCGAATGGTGGCGGAACTCAGGTTTAAGTCCGTATACTTGGAGATCGTTCTGCTGCCCACCGGCTCGCCGGTCTCAAGGTAGTTGCGAATGACGGTCTCTAAGATTTTGATCTTCCGGTCATCCATTTGCATGGGGTCATACTCCTCTTCGCATGGACCAAGTGGTTTTGGGTTGTTAGCACTCAATCGAATGGAGTGCTAATATCTTCATAACTTAAATTACCACCCGCTACCTGACGTGTCAACATCAGAATTCTAAAAAGAAAATAAACCTAGGATAAAGACTTGATTTTCTTTACCATTTCATCAAGTGCAGGCTCGTATGCTTCCTCAATATGACCCGTATCCGCCAGTTTTGCAAGGTCGGAACGGATGGGCAGTCTGCAGATGGTATCGATGCCAAGATTTTTGGCAGTCTCTTCGATGTGGCTCTCACCGTAAGGGAAGTGCTTTTCTCCGCAGTTCGGGCAGAGGAAGTAGCTCATGTTCTCAACGATGCCAACCACGGGGATGTTCATGGTGGTGGTCATGTGTACCGCCTTCTCCACGATCATGCCCACCAGCTCCTGGGGAGAGGTGACTACGATGACACCGTCCACGGGCAGGGACTGGAATACCGTCAGGGGCACATCACCGGTTCCGGGAGGCATATCCACAAGGAGCACATCCAGTTCTTCCCACAAAACCTCAGACCAGAACTGCTTTACCATGCCGGCGATGACGGGGCCTCTCCAGATCACGGGATCCGTCTCGTGCTCCAATAAAAGGTTTACACTCATCATCTTAATGTCTGTTCTTGTGATGGCCGGGAAAATGTCTTCGCCATTGCCCATAGCCTTTTCATGGATGCCGAAGGCCTGAGGGATGGAGGGGCCGGTAATATCCGCATCGAGGATACCCACCTTTAAGCCTTCTCTTCTTAAGGCAACAGCCATCATGGAAGTCACCATGCTCTTACCGACGCCACCCTTACCGCTCTCCACGGCAATGACCTTTTTGATCTTCGTACTTGGAAGGGGATCCACCAAAAAGCTCTGAGGGCCTTTTCTGGAAGGACAGTTTTCTCCACAGCTGCTGCAATCGTGGGTACAATTCTCGCTCATGTTGTTCTCCTTACTTGTTCTTACATATGAATAAAGCCGCGTGATCACTCACGCGGCTTACAATACTAGCACATTTTCCGATTTAGATAAAGAAACTTCCGGTGAAGGTTTCGTTCATTACATAGTAAGTATTGTTCTCTTCGGGCTTTACATACAGCTCGATGCTCTTTAAATCGGAGGGTTTCTGGTTCAGATCATATTTCCAAACGTTCTTT
>JAFUUM010000165.1 GCA_017477805.1 Lachnospiraceae bacterium | reverse complement strand
TCGCCGGTCTCACGAACGTAAGCGGAGGTACCTGCGATCAGCCACAGAGGATCATCGTTGAAGCCGGAACCGATATCGGAGTTGCCCTTCTTGGTCAGGGGCTGATACTGGTGATAAGCGGAACCGTTCTGGAACTGGGTGGATGCGATGTCGATGATACGCTGACGCGCACGATCGGGGATCAGGTGTACGAAACCAAGGAGATCCTGGCAGGAATCTCTGAAGCCCATGCCACGGCCGATACCGGACTCATAATAAGAAGCGGAACGGGACATGTTGAAGGTTACCATACACTGATACTGGTTCCAGATGTTGACCATGCGGTTCACCTTATCATTGGAAGATTCGACATGGTACTTGGAAAGCAGCTTATCCCAGTATGCGTTCAGCTCTGCGAAGGCTTTTTCAACCTTTGCATCGTCATCGTATTTTGCAAGAAGAGCAACAGCGGGCTTCTTGTTGATCACGCCGTAGCTTTCCCACTTATCGTCTTCGGGATTCTCCACGTATGCAAGAACAAATACGAAGGATTTTTCTTCGCCGGGAGCCAGAGTAATATTGATCTGGTGAGCAGCGATGGGAGACCAGCCGCTGGCCATGGAATTCGTGCAGGCACCGTTCTCAACAGCTTCTGCGCGGTCGGGACCGTTGTAAGCGCCCAGGAATGCATCTCTGCTGGTATCGAAGCCGTCAACCTTGGTGTTTACGGAGTAAACAGCATAGTGGTTACGTCTCTCTCGGTATTCGGTCTTGTGATAGATGGTGGAACCGACGACTTCAACTTCACCGGTGCTGAGGTTACGCTGGAAGTTCTTCATATCGTCGTCCGCATTCCACAGACACCATTCTACATAGGAGAAAAGGGTCAGCTTCTTTTCGGAAGAACCGGTATTTTTGATCTTTACGGACTGGATTTCGCAGTTATCAGTGGTGGGAACGAAAGCAAGGATGTTTGCTTCCACGCCGTTCTTGGCACCTTTGAAGCGGCTGTATCCGATACCGTGACGGCACTCATATGCATCCAGCTCGGTACGAACAGGCTGCCAGCCGGGATTCCAAACGGTATCGCCGTCTTTGATGTAGAAGTATTTACCGTTGTTATCGTAAGGAACGTTATTGTAACGATAACGAGTAAGTCGCAGTAATTTCGCGTCTCTGTAGAAAGTATAACCGCCACAGGTGTTGGAAATCAGCGAAAAAAACTCATTACTGCCCAGGTAGTTGATCCAGGGGAGCGGAGTTTTCGGTGTAGTAATGACGTATTCTTTGTTTTTGTCATCAAAAAAACCAAATTTCATAGCGTTTCTCCTATTAAGTAAACGTTTAAGTTACGCTTTGATTATAGAACCAATTTATAAAAAATTGCAATAGGGTATTCAAAGGAAATCCGAAGGGAAAATCTTAAAGAAATCTAAAAACAGCAAAATGTTCATGAAATATGCGGACTTTGAGTAGATAGAAGCAGTTGCCTATGGTAAACTTCTTTAGGGATGAATTACGTAAACGTTTTTTTACTTGTTTTACGCAGTTTTTCATTCATCCCGACGACGAACGGAGAGCATATTATGACCAGAGAGGAATTTATCACCCAGATCCGCCAGGGACTCACGGGAAAGGTACCCGCCACCACCGTGGAGGATCAGGTCAATTATTATACGGAATATATCATTACCAAAGTCAGGATGGGCGAGACCGAGGAAGCGGTGATCGGAACCCTCGGCAATCCCAGACTCCTTTGCCGAACCATCGTGGAGGCAAACCGCCACGCAGAAGGTGCAACCTACGCCAGCAGTGAAGATGCGGCTTATGTGGAAGTCGAAGAAGAGAAGTTTTCTCTGGCATCCTTTGGGACGAAGCTCCTTCGGTGGTACTTAAACCTCCCTGCGGTAGTCCATAAGGTAGTGAGAACCGCTGCCATGATCCTGGGCCTGTTTCTGGCATTCCAGGTGGCGAAGGTGGTGTTCCCCGTGCTGTTGTTCATCTGGCTGATCTGGATCGTGTTTTCCCTGTTTCGGAACCTGGGCAACTAGCCCCTCATGAGAGCCGGCGGGGCAAAAAAGCGCGAAGCAGGTTCTATAAAGTTGAAATGACAGACCAATTCGGATATGATAACGGGTATGAATACCTATGACTTGATAGCCCCCTGCCACTTTGGGCTGGAGGCAGTATTAAAAAGAGAAATATTGGATCTCGGTTATGAGATCATCCAGGTAGAAGATGGGCGTGTACTTTTCCGCGGCGATGAAGCCGCGGTGTGCAGGGCCAATCTTTTTTTGCGTTCGGCAGAGCGTATTCTGATCCGCATCGGAACCTTCCACGCGGAGACCTTTGAGGATCTTTTCCAGGGAACCAAAGCCCTGCCCTGGGAGGAGTATATCCCCGAGAACGGCAAATTCTGGGTTGCCAAGGCGGCCAGCGTAAAGAGTAAACTCTTTTCCCCCTCGGACATCCAGTCCATTATGAAAAAAGCCATGGTGGAGCGCTTAAAAGGCGTGTATCACACCAATTGGTTCAAGGAGGACGGTGAGTCCTTCCCTCTTCGCGTGTTTTTGATGAAGGATGAAGTGACGGTGGGTCTTGATACCACCGGCGAGTCCCTCCATAAAAGAGGTTACCGGAAACTGACGCCGAAAGCTCCCATTGCGGAGAACCTGGCGGCAGCACTGATCCTGCTGACCCCCTGGCATGGGGACCGGATCCTTGTGGATCCTTTCTGCGGAAGCGGCACCATCCCCATCGAAGCAGCCATGATGGCAGCCAATATGGCACCGGGCATGAACCGGGAATTTACCGCTGAGACCTGGGAGCATCTTGTCAATAAGAAGATGTGGTACGAAGCCGGCCAGGAAGCAGTATCCCTGATCAAAAACGACGTGGAGACCGACATCCAGGGCTATGATATCGACCCCGGTTGTATTGCCATGGCCAGAGAAAACGCCAAACTTGCGGGTGTGGACCATCTGATCCATTTCCAGACAAGGGATGTGGCGAAACTTTCCCATCCGAAAAAGTACGGATTTATCATCACCAATCCGCCTTACGGTGAGAGACTGGAAGAGAAAAAGAACCTGCCGCCTCTTTATAAAACTCTGGGCGAGCAGTATGCGAAACTGGATTCCTGGTCCATGTACATCATCACATCTTACGACCAGACCGAAAATGACATCGGAAGAAAAGCGGACAAAAACCGGAAGATCTATAACGGCATGATGAAGACCTATTTTTATCAGTATCAGGGTCCCAAACCGCCGCGCAGGACACCGGATAGTAAATGACGGAGAACAGGCATGAATAAACTGATGAAGTGGACAACGGTCATCACCTGCCTGTTTACCGCAGCGGCCATGACGCTGGTGCTGTACTTTTCCGCAAACAAAGTCATTGTTGTGGCGGAGGACGGTTACTTCAGCGGTTCGGCGGAAGGGTATGAAAAGCATTACCTTCTCCTCAGCGATGATCAGGCAAAGGAAAATGTGATCTCGATCCCCATCTCCGGTAACGTGAAGTCGGAAGGGATCAGGATCCGTAATATCGACCTCTATCAGGGTGTGGAGATCAGTCTTTCCGGCACGTCTCTGGGGTATTATGAAAATGCTCCCGTGACGGTGGAGAGAGGCGTGATCAAAGAAGCATACTGCGTGGAAGAAAATGGTACCGTGACCATCCGCCTGAATTTTGAGCACGTCAAAGAGTGCTCCAGCAGGATCAACGGTAATATGATCCAGATCGTGATGCAGAATCCGGCAGAGATCTATGACCGGATCATTTTTGTGGATGAAAGACCGGGCCGGGGCATGTTCCAGGATCAGGCAGAGATATTGACCTCCGTGGCAACAACGGTAAAGACCCAGCTGACGGATGAAAACGTGAAGGTTTACGAGACCTCCTCAGAAGACGGCGTGATCGAAGATGAGAAGATTCTTCGTTTTCTGGATGATGTTCCCGTCACTCTTTTTGTAAAGCTGACCCTTACTTCGGGGTCCGATCAGGAAACCTTCGGGATCTCAACATATTATAATGAACAGTTTTTTATCCCCACTCTTTCCAATTCCCGCTTCGCTCAGATCATGGCTTACGAAACGGCGGTAAAGAGTCAGAATGCCATCTTGGCCTGCGAGCCCTGTGGGGAGGAAAG
>JAFUUM010000164.1 GCA_017477805.1 Lachnospiraceae bacterium | reverse complement strand
TGCGCTACCACCTGCGCTAGTCTAGCATGTTCCGAGGTTTTACCCCGGACAAAAAGATATTATATCTGCGACACTGATAATTTGCAAGTATTCTTTAGGATAAATCGGCTTATTTCTCGATCATGTGCACATCCAGCTGCGGGAACGGAATGGTGATGCCGTTCTCGTCAAGAGCCGGCTTGATCTTGTCCATCAGAGAGGTGACTCCGGCATAGTACTGCTCTAACGGAAATTCACAGATCATCAGGAAATTAACGGATGATTCGCCATATTCACTGATCCTGACGGAAAAGGGTCTGTCCTTTGCCCGAAGCGGTTCCTGTTCCAGAAGATCCAGCAGTACTTCTTTTACCTTCTTTAAGTCGCTTTGATAGGAAACACCGATCTTGATCAGGGAGACTTTCACGTTTTTGGAAGTCTCGGGATGATAAAAGGTGTAATTGGTGATACTGGTGTTGGAAAGTTCCCCGTTTGGCAGGATCACCATACGGCCTTCCGCAGTTTTCAGTCTTGTATAAAAGATCTTGATCTCCTGTACCACGCCCTCATTCTTATGGGCATCTTCATAGATGTAATCTCCCACCCGGAAAGGCTTTTGCAGCAGGATCAAAACGCCGCCGGCAAAATTGGAAAGGCTGCCCTGGATGGCAAGACCGATGGCCACACCGGCGGAGCCAAGGACGGCCGCAAGGGATGTTGCGTTCACTCCAAATCCGGCAAGGATCAGGATCACCAGGATCACATACAGGGCTGCTTTAAAGAAAGAGTCCACGAAAGAGATCACGCCGGGATCCGCTTTCGCTTTCGTCATGGACTTTTTGACGATCTTTCGAAGGATGCCGATGATCTTGGATCCGATCCAGAAGACCAGAAGGCAAAGCAGAACACGGATACCAAACATCAGCACATTTTCCGGCAGTTGTCGGAAGAAGGTCTTGATCAGTCCCGGATTCATATTTCCCGTCTCCTCTATTTTGGTGATCACATCGTCAATATCGATGTCTGTTGTAAGAAGCAGGTTAGAAGTCATAACTTGTTTATTCCTTTATAACGTTCGCCAAAGCCGTTTATGACACGGAAAAGATCATGATGGATAAAGGTGCCATATTGACTTTCAGGCTGTATTCATAGCCATCGGCAGCTTTTGCCATGGCCTTTTTGGCTCTGGGATTTACAAAACCAACACCACCGTAGCTTTCCGCATCGGTGTTAAAGATCTCTTTATAAGTACGGTCTTCGGGAACGCCCACATAAGAGATCCGCATCACATTTGCAAAGTTTGCAACGATCAGCAGTTTTTCCGCATTTCCCTTTGCATCCGGTTTACCCTGTCGGAAATAACTGAGAACACAGTTCTTGGCATTCATGGCATTGACCCAGGCAAAGCCCTCTGCATCATCATCCAGAGAATATAAAGCCGGGTGTTTTAAGTACAGCTCATTAACGTCCGCTACGCACTTCTGGAGTTTACTGCCGTTCTCGCTGTCCTGAAGATACCATTCCACTTCACGGATCTCCGACCAGGTATCGGGTTCTCCAAGATCCTGCCCCATAAAGAGAAGCTTTTTGCCGGGATGGGTCATTCGATAGGTATAGGCCAGACGAAGCTGTGCATACTGCTCTTCCGGTTCTCCGGATACCTGTCCCAGGAAGGACTGCTTGCCATGGGCAAAAAGATCATGATCCAGGGGGAGGATATACTTGTCCGAGTAGGAATACAGCATGGTTCCCGTGATCTCATCATGGTGACCTGACCTGAAGAAAGGATCCAGGCCCATGTAATTCATAAAGGTATGCTTCCAGGCATTATTCCACTTATAATCAAATCCAAGTCCCTCTTCTTCCTGAGGAAGGGTCACGTTCTGCCAGCCGGAGTTTTCTTCGGCAATGGTAATGACACCCGGATTTCTCTTTTTGATCACGGCATTCAAGTGCCGGAGGAATTCTACGCCTTCCAGGTTCACGTTGTCCCCGTAGATGTTACTGAAATACGCTCCGTCGTTGCGTCCGTAGTCGAGATACAGCATACTTGCCACATCCACCACTTTCAGACCGTCTGCGTGGAAATTCTCAACCCAGTACATGGCAGCGCCAAGGAGATAATTCTGGACTTCCCGACTTGCCATGTCAAAGAATAGAACACCAAGGTTCTGATACCATCTGCGTCTTTCATCCTTGACTTCGTATAAAGGAGATCCGTCAAAGTTTGCAAGACCATTTTCATCCGCAGGGAAATACCCGGGAACAAAATCCATGATCACGCCGATGCCGGCCTGATGGAGCTGGTCGATGAGATACTTTAAGTCTTCCGGTTCCCCGTAACGGGAGGTGGCTGCATAATAGCCCTGGATCTGATAGCCCAGGCATTCATCTTTTAAGTGTTCCATCACCGGCAGCAGTTCCACATGGGTATAGTGCATCTTTCTCACATAGTCGATGAGGGGCTTTGCGATCTCTTTGTAATTGACATACTGTCTTCCGTCCTTGGGCTTTAAGAAGGAACCCAGATAGACTTCATAGATATTTAAAGGTGCATCAACTGCCTGGGTTTCAGTCCTCTCTTCGATCCATTTCTTATCATGCCAGGTAAACTTATCAAAACTGCAGACCCTGGAAGCCGTTCCGGGTCTCATTTCCCTGGAAAATGCATAGGGATCTGCCTTTAATATGGTCTGTCCGCCCCGAAGTTTGATCTCGAACTTATAAAGATCGCCTTT
>JAFUUM010000007.1 GCA_017477805.1 Lachnospiraceae bacterium | reverse complement strand
GGGAGAAGAGTCCAAATTCGGCTGCAGACCGGAAGATACACTGGAACTTGCCCGAAGAATATCTGTCCTTCCCCATGTTCATGTAAAGGGGCTGATGACGGTTGCTCCTTTCGTGGAAGATCCGGAGGAAAACAGGCCTGTATTCCGCCAAATGAGGGAATTGTCGGTTGACATCGACAAGGAAAACATTGATAATATTTCTATGGGTGTTTTGTCCATGGGCATGACGGGAGATTACGAAGTGGCCGTGGAAGAAGGCGCCACCATGGTCCGTGTCGGAACAGGGATCTTTGGTGAAAGGAACTATGGTTTAGGAGTTTAAGATGGGTGCACTTGATAAGTTTTTAAATGCAATGAAATTGAATGATACCGATGAGTATTATGATGATTACGATGAGGAGGATGAGGAACTCTCGGCTGCGAGAAAGCCTGCAGGTGCTTCTGCAGAGCAAAGCGGTTCCGACGAAACTTCCGCACCGGCTGAAAAACCGATCAGAAAGCTGACCCCGAAAGTTTCTCCCATGAGACAAAATAAGAAGGGAATGGATGGTATGGAAGTTTGTGTGATCAAGCCGAAGTCTGTTGAGGATGCTAGAGAGATAACCGAAACTTTGTTATCCAACCGTACCGTTGTTCTTAATCTGGAAGGACTTGATGTTGACATTGCACAGAGAGTCATCGACTTTACTTCCGGTTCCTGCTATGCCATGAGCGGCAACCTGCAGAAGATCTCTCATTCCATTTTTATCATCACACCGGCAAGTGTTGATATTTCCGGTGATTTCCAGGAGTTATTTACTTCCGACTCCTCCCTTGATGTTCCCATGAACTGATGAAAGGATTTCAAAAGCATCCTGCGTGGGCAGGGTGCTTTTCTTAGTTTTCGATCAAGACAGATGAGAGGTAGTTATGAATAACAAACAGGAAACTGAACAGAATATGTGTGACCGCCTTGTGGTCAATTTCGCAAAGAAACCCTGCTATGAGATCGTATATCGGGATTCTTTTAAAGATCTTGCAAAAGAAGTAGAGCCTTTTGTAAAGGATGCGGAGCGGATCTGTGTCATCACCGATACCGTTGTGGCACCTCTCTATGCAGAGGAAGTAAAGAAGGCTTTATCGAAACTGAAAAAGGAAGTGGATATTTATGAGATCCAAGCAGGAGAGTCCCATAAAAATCTGGATTCCATCGCAGAGATCTACCGCTTTTTGACTGAAAAGCATTATACGAGAAAAGATATACTTCTTGCCCTGGGCGGAGGCGTTGTGGGAGATATGACCGGCTTTGCGGCTGCAACTTATCTTCGCGGCATTGACTTTATCCAGATTCCCACAACCCTTCTGGCACAGGTGGATTCTTCCATTGGCGGAAAGACGGGAGTGGACCTGGACGGATATAAGAACATGGTTGGTGCTTTCTATATGCCGAAACTGGTATATGAGAATGTTGCCACTTTAAAGTCTTTGGATGACAGACAGTTTGCTTCCGGATTTGCGGAAGCCATGAAACATGGTCTGATCAAAGATGCCAAGTATTATTCCTGGATGCTGGATAACATCTACGAGATCAACGACAGAGAAACGGACGTTCTGAAAGAACTGGTATATCGCAGTAATCTCATCAAGAAAGCGGTCGTAGAGAAAGATCCTACGGAACAGGGTGACCGTGTACTTTTAAACTTTGGACATACCATCGGACATGCTATCGAAAAGGCGGCAGGTTTTTCTCTTCTTCACGGAGAGTGTGTTGCTCTTGGATGCGTAGCAGCTGCCCAGATCTCCTTCATGCACGAACTGATCAGCAAGGATGAATATCTGGAAGTACGTGATATGTTCGTACCCTTCGGACTGCCCATCTCACTGGATTATATCGATCCTGAAGAGATCTTAAAGAACGTGAAATCCGACAAGAAGAACGGCTCAGGTTCCCTGCGCTTTATCCTTCTGAACAAAATTGGAAAAGCCGTTGTGGATACAAGCGTTTCCGAAGAAGATATGCGCTACGTGATCAAAGAACTTCTGCTGATGAATGATTAAAGGATAAGTGGATATATGGATACAAAGATCGTTAAAAGAAAAAGATTCAGGATCATTATGGATGTGCTCATCACCATTCTTCTCATTGTGGGAGATCAGGTTTCCAAGCACTATGCCGTGGTGTATCTGAAAGGAAAATCCCCCATTGTGCTCATCAAAGATGTGCTCCAGCTTCAATATCTGGAAAACAGAGGTGCAGCTTTCGGTATGCTGCAGAACCAAAAGGTGTTTTTTGTCCTCATTGCTGTGATCATCCTTCTGGTGATCCTCTATGTGATGATCAAGATGCCCGGATACCGCAAATATGATGGCCTGAATTTTTTCCTGGTACTCATTGCATCCGGTGCCATCGGGAATATGATCGACCGGCTGATACAGGACTACGTTGTGGACTTCATCTATTTTTCACTCATTGATTTTCCCATCTTTAATGTGGCGGATATCTATGTGACCTGTTCCACTGTGCTCCTCGTCATCGCACTGTTATTTGTCTATAAGGAAAATGATTTTGCATTCCTGAGCCTGAAACCCCAGCTTACCAGAGATCCCGAACAGTATCGGGAAAGGAATCATAAGTAATGGATGAGTGCTCCCTTTATGAATTTGACATCGAACCCTCGGAAGATGATGAGAGATTAGATGCCTATCTGAATGAACAATTTGCGGATCTTTCCAGATCTTATATCTCTAAAGTGATCAAAAACGGAGGCTGCCTGGTAAACGATGTTATCGTTACCAAGGCAGGTTTTCGTCTGTCCGTGGATGATCATGTCTGCTTTCAGCTTCCGGCTGCCATCGAACCGGATATTCAACCTGAGGATATTCCTCTTGATATTTTATATGAGGACGATGACCTGCTCATCGTCAATAAACCCCAGGGCATGGTGGTCCATCCGGCTGCCGGTCATTTTTCCGGTACTCTGGTTAATGCCATCATGTGGCATTGCCGTGGGAACTTATCCGGTGTGAACGGTGTCATGCGTCCCGGGATCGTTCACAGGATCGATAAGGATACATCCGGTTCCCTGGTGATCTGTAAAAACGATATTGCCCATCATTCCGTGGCAGAACAGTTAAAGGTCCATTCCATCAACCGGATCTATTACGCCATTATCCACGGTCATCCCGCAACACCGTCAGGGACCATACACAAGCCCATCGGCAGAGATCCCTCTAACCGCTTGAAAATGGCAGTCTGCGCGGAGGGTAAAGGAAAGGATGCCATTACCCATTATGAGGTGGTTGAAGAGTTAAAGGGATACAGTCTGATCAAATGTAAGTTAGAGACGGGACGGACTCATCAGATCCGGGTGCATATGTCATCTATCCATCATCCCATCCTGGGAGATCCTCTATACGAGACCGGATTTTCCAATCCCTTTGAACATCTGCAGGGACAGTGCCTTCATGCTGCAACCATCGGATTGAACCATCCGAAGACGGGAGAATACCTTGAAGTTACAGCGCCCATGCCCGAATACTTCGCGCATTTACTGGATATATTACGGAATAAATAGTATAATATCCTTATAAAACCTGACAATGACAGGAGGTGTTTCATTTATGAATACCATTATCACAATCGGCAGACAATTTGGCTCGGGAGGTCGTGAGATCGGCAAGATCATCGCTGAAAAATACGGCATTCCTTATTATGACAAGGAACTTTTGACCAGAGCCGCAAAAGAGAGCGGATATTGTGAGGAGATGATCGAGAAACATGACGAGCGTCCCACCAACTCCCTGATCTATAACCTGGTCATGGATTCCTATTCTTTTGGTTACAATTCATCCTATATCGATATGCCCATCAGCCAGAAGATCTTCCTTGCACAGTTCGATACCATCAAGAAGATTGCTGATGAGGGTCCCTGCGTCATCGTAGGCCGCTGCGCGGATTATGCGTTGTCTGAGTACGGCAACCGCTGCATTCACGTGTTTATCCATGCGGATGAGGAAAGCAAGATCAAACGGATCATGCAGCGTCATGAGGTGGATGAGAACAAGGCAAAGGATATGATGGTCAAGAAGGACAAGCAGCGTCAGTCCTATTACAATTATTATTCTTCCAAGAAGTGGGGACGAGCTGATACCTATGATCTTACGGTAAATTCCGGCAAATTGGGGATCGAAGGTACCGTAAGACTGATCATGCAGTACGTAGAAGACTTCGAAAACAAAAATTAATCAAACTACGGGGTTGTGTCTATGGATGTTCAAAAGATTTTACTGGATTTTTCCCAGTATCTGATCGAACATGAGGGGAAGTTTGATCACGTTAGCGAAGCATTTGATCTGATCGCACCGGAGGTTAATCTGGGCGGTATCATCATGGAGCGTAAAGACCTTCCGGATTTTGCGAAGAATGCATTACCGGAACTGGATGGGGATATTGTATATTGTCGTGACGGGCTGTTTTTGACGGGGGCTCCCACCGAGGAGTTTTCTTTC
>JAFUUM010000163.1 GCA_017477805.1 Lachnospiraceae bacterium | reverse complement strand
TTTAATCAGCTTCCGGTACTGTTTCATATCCCGGATGTCCCGATGCTTGGCCAGTTTCTTGCCCTGCACCTCGATCTCCTGCATCATGCTCGCCAGCACCTGCTGCAGTTCCTTCTCTTCGATATTGCTCATGAGCATGAACTTGAAGGAATCGTCGCTTTGCTGGACTTCAGGTGTCTGCTGTATGGGATTTGTCTGGTTTACCTGATTGATTCGGATATCCATCCTATAATTCCCTGTTCAGATACTCCAGGATCTCTCCGAGACAGGCATCCAGGTCCTCATTCTGGAACCGTTTTGTGATCCCTGCTGCCACGATCTTCTCTTCGGAAAAGTCCTGTGCATCCGCCAAAAATCTTCTGCACATTTCCTCATATTGAGGTTTTTCCTGAGAACGTTCTCTGGTAAGCGCTCTGGAAAGTCTCACGCCGTCATCCAGCTCGATGTAGATGGGAATGATGTTATCTTCCCCGATGGCCTTTTTGGTACCGATAAAGGATTCCAACGTTCCGATCATCAGATACGCCGTATCCTCTGCGCCAAGGTCCACATCCTTCAGCACCGTGTAATAGTGCCATTCTCCCATCACCGTGTGATAGGTTCTCTCTTCCACAACATTTCCGGCCTTTTTCTGTTCCTGATATCCTGCTTCATCCGTGAAATGATATTCCACGCCTTCCTTTTCCCCATCCCGGATGGGACGTGTGGTATAAAGCGGTATGGTCTGAAACTTCGGCTTTTCCAGTTCACAGAGTCTTTTGTAAATAGTATCTTTTCCCGAAGAGCTTTTGCCCATCAGGTATACGATCTTGCCCATAAAAAAATTCCTTTTTCCTGCCCCCGCTATCATGCGTGCATCATATTATTTTATCACAGGACAGGATCTTATCTCAACTGTTTGGTCAGCCTCGGCTCTTCTGTTTCCGTTTTTTCCGCTTTCCCCGAAGGGTTTCCTTCAGGGAAACATACTTATCCGCCATGGTCACCAGCCACGCTTCCCTGCACGTAGGGGGTTTTAAGGTAAGGGGCCACATATGACGGGAAATGATATTCCTCTGTTTATCCGATAGTTCATACTCTTTTTCCGCATTGCAAAGAGCCACTCCGGGATGGGCAAATCCATGGAGTTTTCTTTGGCCCGTTGGATCGGGAATATGCCAGTCATAGAGGAAATAATCATGAAGAAGCGCACCACGGATCAGATCCCGGTGGCTGACCCGGATCTTCAAAAACTTGGCAAGCCGTATGCTGCTTCTTGTAACGCTAAGAGAATGCTCTTTTACCGACACGTCTCCATGCTGGATGTTTTCATCCGACAACTGGAAATTATCGGAGGCGATGATATCCTTTCCGTAGTGGTGCATCAGCCGCTCCACATACCGGTCATGAAGTTCTCTTCTCCGCTGTTTTCTTCTTGCGCGGAGTTCTTTTAATCTCTTTTTATCCATAATGTTCCTTTATTTTCCGTTCTTTTCAAAAAATGCTCTGATCTGAAAGAGCAGTTCATCCTGCTCGATGGTCTTGAGCAAATACCCCTGGGGTTTCAGGCCCATGACCTGCATGACGCTGTTCTTATCGCTCTTTCCCGTCAGGAATATCACGGGGATGGAACTGGTCTCGGGATCGCTCCGAAGCATTTCCAATACCTGGGGTCCGCTGGTGACGGGCATCTCATGATCCAAAAGGATGAGGTCCACGGGATGACTTCCAAGGGCCTTGATGGCCTGCAATCCGGAATTGGCCATGTGGACCGTGTAGTCTTTTTTCAGCCAGTCTCTTACTACTCCAAGATAGGTGGTATCATCATCCACGATCATGATCTTCTTTTTCTGTTTTTCCACTGCTTCTTCATGAACGCTTTCCGCAACAGCCTCCATAAATGCGTCCATGTCCAACGGTCTCGTAAACTTTTTGCTGATGAGCTTTGAATTAAAGCCTTTTCCGAAATTCTCCATATCGGACTTATCTCCGATAAGGAGAAAACTCTTTAAGCGGTCGCTCAATCTCTCCTGAATAAAATGCAGCACATCGGGTTTGAAATATTCCTGGCTGTCCGTGTAATAAACGAATGCCGACGCTGTCTCCCAACTATTGTGGATCTCGTCCACGTCTGCCAGGCAAAACACGGGATCATAAGATGCTTCCTTCAGTTTTTTGATCAGTGCCTTGATGAGAAAACTCTCTTTGACCCCGATCACCACGATCTTGTTGCTCATTGTTACTCCTCTAGCCTCTGTGCTGTTTTACCAATTCCAGGATCCGATCCCAGTTTAACGCCTTCAGGTTGATCTCCACCTGTTTAAAGGCCTCTGCATCTTCCGGTGCAAGAGCGTACTCCCGCAGGGACTCAAGCACTGCTTCGGCGCTGTCGTAATCCATTCCCTCTGCGATATCGGCAAGGGCTTCCCAGGCATCTGCCAGGGTATCGGCATCCGCCACGGGTTTTCCTGCCTCCGCGGCCTCATTACCTGCAAATGCCGGATCTGCCTCTTCTAAATCCTTCAGTCCGGTTTCATAACTTCGGTACAACTCCAGCAAGCGATCCGTATTCTCTCGGATCTTTTCGATTTCCCCGGCTTTTCCGGCATCTTCCATCTCCTCCGCCAGCTTCGATAATCCTTCCGCGCCGATCATCCGTGCAGAACTTTTCAGAGCATGGAC
The DNA here is from genome assembly GCA_017477805.1 of Lachnospiraceae bacterium. GTDB lineage: Bacteria > Bacillota > Clostridia > Lachnospirales > Lachnospiraceae > SIG336. The sequence goes on along the minus strand of JAFUUM010000163.1, from coordinate 3,935 downwards.
TTTGATGGTATAAAACTCCCAGTCCTCTTTTTCATAGGCCTGCCGTATCTCTTCCTCCCGCTCGGGAAGTGTATCCCGGAATGTCTGCAGTGCTCCGAAAAGTGCTTTTTCGGAACCGCAGTACTTTGTTCCCAATGCCGGATCGATCCCTGATAAGCATGAAAAATCATAACTTTCTGATTTCGCATCGGTGGAAGTTCCCCCCGTGTTTTCCTCGGGTGTCCACTCTTCCACCAGATCCTCCGGCAGAAATTCCTTTATCTTTTCTTCCAGTTTGGCAGTTTCAATAGGCTTTGCCAAATATCCCTGGAAGCCTTCACTGACATAATAATCTTCTCCGCTGGTGGCGGAATTGGCCGTCAATGCAAGAACAGGGATCTCCGTATTGAACTTCCGGATCTCATGTACGGTTTCGATACCGTCCATTTCCGGCATCATATGATCCAGCAATACCAGATCAAAATGATCATCCCGTAATAGATCCAGACAGATCTTACCGCTGAGGGCTGTTGTGATCTGCACTCTTGTATTTTCCAATAGTCCACTGATGACCTGAAGGTTCATGGGGCTGTCATCCACGATGAGAATCTTTGCTCTGGGCGCTGCAAAGAGAGGCACATACTCATAAGTCTCCTCCACAGCCATCTCCTTAAACTCCCCGATAGGTTCAGGATCCAGCACCTTCTGCACCACTTCAAAATAGAAGGTTGATCCCTTTCCGTAGACGCTCTCACATTTCAGTTCATCGCCCATGAGTTCCACGAACTGCTTGGAAATATCAAGGCCAAGACCGGTGCCCTGAATACCGCTGTTTTTCTGCTCATCCAGTCGTTCAAATGCACTGAAGAGACGCTCCATATCTTCGGGTTTGATCCCGATACCCGTATCCTTTACGCTAAAGCGCAGTCTGCAGGATTCTTCATTTCCCTCCACGTACTCGGCACGGAGTAAGAAATAACCCTCTTTCGTATATTTTACCGCATTTGTCAGCAGATTCAGAAGTACCTGCTTGATCTTTCCGTCATCGCCGTAAAGCCGGCGGGGGATCTTGGGGGAAATATTGGTATCAAAATGAAGGTTCTTTTCCGACGCACGGACCCGGATCATATTTGTGATCCCAAGGAATAACTCCTGAGGTTCATAATCCCTCTCCACAAGGTTCATCTTTCCGGATTCGATCTTGGAAAGATCCAGAATATCATTGACCAGTCCCAGCAGGCTCTCGGATGCCCGCTTCACGGAGATCGCATATTCGGAAACCGCGGAGGTGTATTTGTCCATGGCTTCTTTCTTATTCTCCCTGAGGATCATCTCGTTCATCCCCATAATGGTATTGATGGGCGTTCTGATCTCGTGGGACATGTTTGCAAGGAACCTGGATTTTGCACCGTTTGCCCGCTCTGCCTCGTCCTTGGCCAGGCGGATCTGTTCATACTGCTGCTTGATGATGGTAGCCTGCATAAAGCGGTACACAAGGAATGCCACCAGGATCATCACAAGCATGATGCCACCCAGTCTGACCACCAGAAGTTCCGTGAATTTCGGTGTCTTCTGGATAGCAAACACTTCGTCTCTTAAGCATTCATAAGTTGTTCCGTCAAGGATCTGCACATGGAGTTTATAACGTCCGTAGGGCAGATTCGTATAGGATAGGCTTGCCAGGGAGTTCTGATATGCCGTAGTACCGTCATCATGTGCTCCCTCAAGGTAAAGGCGTACAAGGGGGTTGGATAAGGTGTAGTTGAGGATGGCCACTTGGATCTCGATACGTTTCGTATCCGTGGGGATCACGTAGGTTCCGGCTGCATCTTTGTAAACCGACTGATCGTCTCCCAGAACATCCTTGACGAGGATATTGTATTCCTCGTTTTCTTCGGACTCTTTTCCGGTGGAGATCCTTCTGACACCGTTGGTACAGCAAAGAAGAAGATCTCCCTCATCATTTAGGAGCGTATTCCATGCATTTGCCGTAAGAGATGTATCAAGACCTCTGGTGTAATCCAAGAGGGTATAATGATACTCTTTATCCTCCAGCATATCCTTCAGATCCACAACATAGATCCCGGCGCTGGAGCTTACCCATGCGGTGCCGTCTTCCGTGATATATACATCATAGTTATTGTTATACGGGAAGTTGTTCAGCCTGCGTATCGCCTTACCGTCATCATAATAGATCGCATTGCTGGTAACATAAAGATATCCTCCCTCACAGGGTACGATCCTTAAGACAACAAGGGTATTCAAGCCCTCTTCCGTTCCGATCCGGCCCGTTACCTTCATGTCTTCGATGATATAAATCCCGTCTCCGTCGGAACCCGCAAGAATGCTGCCGTCAGGCCGCTCCACCATGGTCAGGATCTGGGGTACCTGAAGTCCGTCTTCGATACCAAGTCTGCCCACTACCTCCGAGGAATCCTTGATAAAGTTAAGGCCCATATTAGTGGCAGCCACAATGGTACCATCCGACAGTTCCATACACAAGCGGAACCTTCCGCCCATGGTATTAGCGCTGTCTTCATTAAATGCGATCGCTTGTCCCTCAGGTGTCACACATAAAAGACCGTCTTTTCCGTATGTACTCACCCAAAGGTTTTCTTTACTGTCCTTCAGCAGATGCCTGATGCGGACTCCGTCAAAATAATGCAGGTAATCATAATCCTGCTCCGTCCAGGTCGTGGTGTCCACAATGGAAAGACCGTTATCCCTGGCCACGTAGAGGTTATCCCCCACCATGATCAGGCTGTTTACGACCGCATAAGACATTCCGGCTTTGATGAAGATATCTTCAAAGGGATTATGGGTATATTCAAGGATTCCCTGCTTATTGGAAACAAACCAGTAATTCCCCTGATAATCGCTGATCAGATCCGAAACGGAAGAATCAAAACCGTTGCAGGAGATGTCTGTGACCTTGAAATTGACATCTACGTATCCGATCCCGTTTTCTGCGGAAAAGAGGAACCCGTCCTTCAGATGTGTCGTCAGGATACCGTTGATGTAATTCAGGTACTCAGTATCGATGAGGTTGATCCTGCGGAACGAATGATCGGTAAATGTAAGTCGCTCAATATAGTTTTCAGAGGTACCCAATAGAAGCGCATCATCAAGATACGCAACAGTCTCATAATATATTCCGCTTTCGGGATATTCCTTTGTTACAAGGATCTCTTTATCATTTGCAAGGAATAAGGTACCGCCATTGGTAACACCGGCAATATACTTACCTGCCGTACATAAGGATCTTACTCCTGCCACATCTTCCCGTTCGGAAAGAACACGGATCGAACCATCCGGCTCGATCACATTTGTCTCCGCTACGGTTCCCACATAGATCCTGCCTTCCGAATCCTCGGTGATCGCTCTGATGGAATCAGCCGCAAGACCATTTTCTTTTGTATATTTGTTTACTTCTCCGGACAACGTTTCATAAGAATATAATCCGCTGTCATTGGTTCCGATCCACAGACGCCCTGTCGAATCGACAAAGAGTTTCATAACATTGCTGATGCCGTTATCCGGAGAAAAGCGTTCAAATTTTATGCCATCATATCGATAAAGGCCGGAATAGGTTCCGACCCAGATATATCCATCCGAAGTCTGAGCAATGGCATTTGCGGTAGAAGACTGCAGCCCGCTTCTTGCATCATAAAGAATGGCCTCATATTCCGCCAGAAACACTTGGCCAAAGTCGACTTCTTTATCGTTTTTATCTTCCGCAGCATAAACGCTGAATGCAGAAAATCCCATCTCCAAAAACAGGCAGATCGCTATCAGAAAAACGATCCGGGATCTTCTGCGATACACCATATGAAACCCCTTCATGACCATATCTCCTTGCATGAAAATACATCTATAGTGTATCAAAAAAAGTCTTGATCTCTCAAGACTTTTAGTGAGTGCCCAGAACCGGAATCGAACCAGTGACACGAGGATTT
>JAFUUM010000162.1 GCA_017477805.1 Lachnospiraceae bacterium | reverse complement strand
GCAGAAAATGTTGTAGAACTTGTTAACAAGTATCCCGAGTTTCTGGAACTTTACCGGGAAATCAGGGAGTTTCGAAAACGACCGGAGGAGGTGCTGGGGATGTGGTCAGAGGCATTATACATACTGGACAAAAACACAGAACGCTTCATGGTAGATGAATTAAAAGAACAAGTTGCAATGAAAGACCGAGAGTTGGCAGCTAAAGATGAGGAACTTGCATCAAAGGACGAAACAATAAGTCGGCAAGTATTGGACCTGGCAGAGAAAGATGCGCGTATCGCTGAACTGGAAGCAAACCTGTCAGCAAAAAGCAAATCCCCCGAGTAAAATCCACAAAATGCTATTCCCACGGGACCTTTCGTAAGAGAGGTCCCGTTTTCAATGGCCATAAATTTGTAAGCATGTATTTGACAGGGAAATGGACTATAATAAGCATTGTGGCGGGAGGCTGAAAAAGGCCGGACCCGTGTTTGTTTTCAGACGAGAAAAAGAGGAGGCCTATGATCACCAGAAACTCACAGATCATTGTTGATAATTACAGTTCCATACCGGTAAAACACGCCTGCAAGGCCCTGTGGCGGGATATTGAGAACACCTGCGTTGACCGGGGGCAAAAGGGCATTGATATCATCCTGAAAAAAGAAGCGGGTTTTGTGCCGGAATGTTTTTCCCTGAAGAAAGAAGGGGAGAAACTGTTTCTTACTGCATCCGATGATCTTGGTCTGATCTACGGGATCTACCATATCAGTAAGACCTTTTTGGGTGTCAATGAGTTCTGGTTTTGGGATGAACAGGTCTTTGATAAAAAGGACGGGTATGAAGTTCCGGAAGGGTATTGTTTTGCGTCCAAACCCTGCAAGGTAAGATTCCGGGGCTGGTTTATCAATGACGAAGTGTTATTCGATGGCTGGAGGGAAGCTGTGGGAGAGAATTTCCCCTGGGAGATGGCTTTTGAAGCCCTGCTTCGCTGCGGTGGAAATATGACCATTCCCGGCACGGATGCCAATGCCCATCGGTATAAAAAACTGGCAACCGAGTATGGCCTCTGGATCACCCATCACCACGCGGAACCCATGGGGGCGCGGATGTTTGCAAGAGCCTATCCGGATCTGGAAGCCTCTTTTGATAAATATCCCGAGCTTTTCCGGGGACTTTGGAAGGAAGCCATCGAGGAACAGAAGGATGCAAACGTGATCTGGAACATCGGGTTCCGGGGACAGGGTGACAGACCCTTTTGGGTGGATGATCCCGCTTACGATACGCCGGAGGCTCGCGGAAAACTGATGAGCGATCTTATGCTGGAACAGTACAACATGATCAAGGCAGAGGATGAGAATGCCATCTGCTGTATGAACCTTTACGGTGAGATCATGGAACTGTACCGGGAGGGCCATTTATCCATTCCGGATGATGTGATCCGGATCTGGGCGGATAACGGCTTTGGAAAGATGGTCTCCAGAAGACAGAATAATCACAATCCCAGGGTGCCGGCACTTCCGAACAAGGGAGATTCGGGAGCCCACGGGATCTATTACCATGCTTCCTTTTACGATCTTCAGGCAGCAGCCATGATGACCATGCTGCCCAATCCTCCCGAGTTTGTGATCCGGGAACTGTCACAGGTTTTTGACAGGGGGATGAAGGATTTCTGGATCATCAACTGTTCCAATATCAAACCGCATGTGTATTACCTGGATCTCATCGCGAGAATGTGGCGGGGAGAGGTAGCACCTGTGATGGAAGAAGATGGGGCAAAGGCGGAAGCGGAGCGGTTTACCCTGGATCATTGCAAAACGTACTATGGAACATCTTCCGAAAACGGAGTGCCGGAGATCGCGGAACTTTACAGGCTCTGGCCAAAGTACACCGTGGCCTATGGGGACCATGAAGACGACCGCGCCGGGGAACAGTTTTCCAACCATGGAGCAAGGATCCTTGCCTGTGCCTTTATCTCCGGATTTGAGAAAGAGCATCCCGAGAAGACGCGGAAAACAGAGGAACTGAACTGGCTGTTAAAGGCAGATACCCTGGCGGATCAGGTGCAGTGGCACTTAAAGAAATATGAAGGTGGCGTTCACGGGTACGAAGAATACCTGGAGAAATGCAAAACTGTTGTGGATGCCGTGAAAGAAGGCAGGATCCCCGGCGGGGAAGATCTGATCCGGCAGCTGGACAACAACCTGATCAACCAGGTGGAGTATCACT
>JAFUUM010000161.1 GCA_017477805.1 Lachnospiraceae bacterium | reverse complement strand
TCTTAAAATGCCTCCAGGCATTTATAAAACTCAATGTCGTTCACCTTCTTTTTACTGCTTTTTTTGATCAGCTTTCCCTTTGACGGGTACGGCTTCACAGATAAAGACCTGCAAAGACCTTGGCGGACTTGTGTACATATCCGCCTCATGTTTTTTATCCTGATCCACTTTGATACTTCCCTCCTGGGTCCCGTATAGCAGGGTCCATTTTCTTCCGATGGGAAGTCTGGGAAGCGCAAAAGTGTGTTCCTCCCAGTGCATATTGGACGAAAGATAAAAATGATTGTCAAATACGGTCTTATCGCCCTCTCTGCGTTCTTCATAAAGTCCGCAGAGCATCATGGCAATGTGACGGATATAATAATTCATATCCGGTTTCCAGGCTTCTTTCCCGTGGTAGGAAAGATCGGGGACCCCGCATCTTTTTGTATCCATCAGCCTGCATTCTTTTGATCTGTGCAGGATGGGATGATTTTTTCGAAGTTCTGCAAGAAACACGGTGAAATCAAGGATCTCTTTCTCGGATTTCTTCAGTTTCCACTGTTTCCAGCTGATCTCATTATCCTGACAATAGGGGTTATTGTTGCCAAGTGAGGTCTTTCCGCACTCATCTCCCATGAACAGGAACGGAGTTCCCTGGGCAAGAAACAGAAAACTCAGGGCGTTTTTGATCATACGCATACGGAAAGCCCTGATATTCCGTTTCCCCGTAGGACCTTCGGTGCCGCAGTTCCAGCTGCAGTTATAAGTTTCCCCGTCCTGGTTCTTCTCTCCGTTATCTTCGTTGTGCTTCCGCTCGTACGAAAACACATCGGAAAGACGAAAACCGCCGTAGGAGGCAAGGTAATTGATCACGCCGATCTCTTCCGGATTTCTACGCATATAAAACAGAAAATCCTGGATCTTATTCTCATCGCCCTTAAGGTAACAGCGCATGTTGTCCATAAAGCCCCGTTCAAAGCAGGCAAAAGTGCGCTTATGAGGCGTCTTTGTTCCGTAAATATCGGAAGTCGGTATGGTCTCGGCCCAGATCTTAACGTTAACAAGATACGGATCTTTGGCAACCTCTTCCATGCGGATCCCGGTGCCTAAGAGATGAAAACCGTCCACATGATAGGCTACGCTCCAAAAATCAAGGATCTCGCAGATCATCCCCATGGAGATCTCAGGCGGAAAATAAAACTGCAGTATCACTTCGATCCCCGCCTTATGGAGGGCCCTGATCATCTCCTTGCATTCATTTACGGCATTATCCGTGTATGCATAGGCATTCTTCGGCGCAAAGTAATCGCCTTTGACATAGCCCCAGTAATTGACTTTCATCCTTGCTTCACCGACCTTTGCGGTAAGGGGTGAAACGGGAATGCACTCTTCAAATTCATATACCGGCTGTAAAACGACACCGGTAACACCGAGCTTCTTAAGATACGGGATCTTCCGGATCACACCGGTATAAGTACCGGCTTCCCGAATTCCGGATGAGGGATCCATGGTAAACCCACGGACATGAAGACCGTAATAAAAACTGTCTTCGTAAGGAGTCCCGGGCTTTTTGTCATCTTCCCAGTCAAAATCAGCTTCCCGAAAGCGGCTTCCAAGAACGCGGTCATTATCTCCCGCCTTGAAATGCTCCATGCCGAATAATTTGTGTCCGGCACATTCCTTGGAGTAAACATCGGAAACCGGCCGGCCTTCCACATGGAACGTGTAGGCATACTGTTCGGGTTCGATACCGTAAAGCCTGCAACAGCAAACATTTCCAAAGAACATGTCAGGAGTAAAATCAAGACGGATGGGATCTTTATCCGGTTCAGCGATCTTGGTCAGCAAAATGCCGCACTGTTTGTCGCCGGGCAGGATTGTCTGGATCAGGATACCATTATCAGACGCCACATATACACCGAACCGTTTGGGATCGGCCTTTTTTAAGATGGGCTGTTTCTGCTGCATCCTTATTCGTCCTGCATCTCGTCAAATTCACATTCATCCAGATACTCATCAAAAGCATCCGCAGCGGCTTCATACTCTGCTTCGTCATCGATGTAGATGAGTTCCGGCTCTTCGTTTGGATCATCTTCGTTTTCTTTATAACCATAGATCCACACGCCGCCTTCGGGATCTTCTTCGTGTCCCTTGGGCAAAAGTGCGATGTAGTCCTTATCTCCGACGGAGAAAATGGTGATCACTTCACAGGTAACGGTACCTTCGTCCAGTTCCAGTTCTACGGTCATTTCCTCATCGGGAGTTTCTCTTTTTTCCATGATTGCATCCTTTCGAATCATACTTAACGCATATTCCATAATATTATAGATCATCTTTCCTTGTTTCACAACGGATCAGCCCCGCTTCCTGCACAAATCTCGACAATTCACAGTCATTTTCTCCCGCCCTTTTATGTGCTGATAGGATCAGTTCTTCTTTTGCCCTGGTCATGGCAACATAAAAGAGCCTTCTCTCTTCTTCAATCTCAAGGTTCCGGGAGGCTTTTTTATGGGGTGTAACGCCCTCTACACAAAAGGGAATATAAACTCTTTTATATTCCAGTCCCTTGGATCCGTGCATGGTCAATAAGGTGACTGCCGCTTTCGGCTCATTATTTTGTTTTTCCTCCAGATGATGTTCATGAAATTCTCCGATTCTCTTTGCTATGACTTCCTCAAATTCCCGAAAAGTCCTGCATCCTTTTGCTCCGGCCGTGACTTTGTCAAGTTCCGAAAGGGCCTTCTTTCTCTCATCTTCTTCCCGGATGGTCTCAAAAAGATACCGGTCATAGCCGATCCCTTTTCGGATCAGATTCACCGCTCCATAAGGTCTTAAATTCGAGATCCTGTCAAGATCCCGCAGTAGTCCTGTAAGGGCACGCTTTTGTTGTTTGGAAGAAACGGAGTAAACTGCCTGCAGTCCTTCCCTGGTGTATTCCGTTTGATCAAGGCCTGTCCTGGACAAAAACCTCACCGGTCTGTTCATGACCCGTAACAGATCGGATCTCCGGATCTTCCCATAGGAAAGCCTCATATACGCAAGAAGATCCTCCACATGATCCTGTTCATACATACAGACCAGTTTTTCCTTTGCATAAAATGACACCCCTTTGGAAGAAAGCAGCTGCCCGAGATGACCAAAATCCGCAGTCGTTCTGCAAAGTATGGCAATATCTCCATAGGATCCCTCCGGTGAACGAATAAGATTTTTGATCTCATCCGTCAGATGCACCATTTCCTCCTCTTTTGACGCGTACACGCGAAAAGAAACCTCTTTTCCGCCCTTCGAAAATGCGGTCAGGTTTTTGGGGTATCGAAGCGTGTTATGGTCGATGAGTTTCAGTGCAGAGGTCACAACCGTTTCGGAACTTCGATAATTGATCTGAAGTCTTACGGTTTCCGTACCTCCCTTCCCGTCATCCTCAAACTGTTTCATAACGGAGGGGGATGCGCCTCGAAAGCCGTAAATGGACTGATCATCATCTCCGACGATAAACAGGTTATTCTCCGGCTCTGCAAGGATCTTAACGATCTCATACTGGATCTCGGATATATCCTGGAATTCATCGATGAGAATATACTGAAACCGTTTCTGCCAGTTTTCTCTCATTTCCTGATCTTCCTCCAGGATCCGTTTTGCTTCCGTTTCCATATCTCCAAAATCGATCTTACGGAGTTCTCTTTTCATATCAGCGTATGCCGTCCTCAATTCCGACATCAGTTTTCCCGGAAATACAGAGGATTTCTGCTTCACGTTCCCGGCGGGATCCTTCTCCGTAAGTTCCTTTTGCAGGATCTCCATGCTTTCCCTGGATAAAGGCAGCATGATCCCGGCTTTAGAGAATTCGGGATAAAACCGCTCTGTCAGCCCATAGAGAAGTCTGCGTTTTTCCTGTTCGGAAAGCACCCCGGGCCGGAAATAAGCATATTTTTCTTTGATCAGATGATAAAAAATGGCATGAAAAGTGCCAAAACAGACAGTTCTGCCTTCCGGTCCGGAAAGACTCAAAAAACGGTCTCTCATGGATACGGCAGCTGCTTTTGTAAATGTGATCACAAGGATTTTGTCGGGCGAGACGCCCAAAGAACGGATCAGATATAAGATCCTGTGCGTTATGACAAAGGTTTTTCCGGCACCGGGGCCGGCCAGGACCATCATGCGGCCCGGGCCGAACCTGATCGCTCGGAGTTGTTCGGTACTTGCTCGTTCCAATTAACGGCCGAGATCCCGCTTCAGCAGGTCAATACCTGCGCGGAT
>JAFUUM010000160.1 GCA_017477805.1 Lachnospiraceae bacterium | reverse complement strand
CTTTCCGGCATCAATCTGGAAGATTATCAGAAGGCCGGCTTCAAGGTAACCTACGAAGCAAAAGACGATATTTATTCCATCGGTCTTTCCGGCAGCCTGAACGATAATGAACTGCTGGGCGTTCTTGGTCTTGCAGACTTAAGCACCCCTGACAACCTGGGCGCATACGTTCAGATCCCTCAGTGGTCGGAGAGGTTCATCGGCATCCAGGGCGATACCGAAGAACTGATCGATGTTAACGGCCAGGAACTGGTTGACACCATCCACCTGATCGAAGGCGCAGAGTACCTGCCCACCAGAGAAGAAGTGGAAGAGATGACCAGACGCTACAGCAAGATCGTTATCTCCAACATCACAGATGTAGAGCGCTCCACCGAAAAGGTAACCGCTAACGGCGTTACCCAGAAGGCAACCGTCTTAAAGTACACCATCGACGAGGACGTGATGGAAGCGATCTCCGATGCAGTAACGGAAGAGTTCGAGAACGACGAGACCGTTGATGCGATCCTCTCCCGTATGGAAGAGACCTTAAACGAGATCGAAGATGTTGATCTGGATGCAGACGACATGAGAGACGAGCTGGAAGAAGGTCTGGAAGAGATGTTTGAGGCTCTGATCGAGGCCTGCGCAGAAGAGGAAATGGAATTCACCGTTTACGTTGACATGAAGGGCCAGATGATCGGCCAGATCGTGGAGAACGGTGATACCACTTCCAAGTATGTTTATACCAAATCCGGTAAGGACTTCGGCTTTGAGATGGTTACCGAAGTTGACGACGAAGAGTTCACCGTTACCGCTACCGGCGTAGAAGGAAAAGATGCAGAAGCTGATTTTGTCATCGAGTACAACGGCAAGGAGTACTTCCTGATGCACGCTTCCGGTTATGATCTGGACGCTGTTAAGAGAGGCCAGTATCAGGGTGAATACACCATCACTTTTGGCTCCGAATTAAAGAAGATGATCAACAACGAGCTGGGCGAGTATGCCGGCAGCTTTAAGAGCATCATCAAAGGGCTTAACATTGTTGTTACCTTATCCGGTGACGAGAATGCATCTCAGGTTGTTATGAACATCAACCAGGATGAGGACACCATAGTTGGACTTACCTTCGCACACGTAAAGAGCGAGCCTGAACTGACCGCTCCTTCCGATGTTGCACATGTTGATAACAATGAAGAAGTAAGAGCTTATGTAGAAGGCCTTGATCTGGAAGGTTGGGCCGACAATCTGGAAAAAGCAGGTCTTCCTTCCGAGGCAGTTGACAGCGTTCGCTCCGCCATTGCTTCTCTGACCGTTGATGTTGCTGGCGATTATGAAGCTACCGTAAACATGATGGATCTCATGGATTCTTACTACTATGACGATCTGGAAGAGCTGGAAGCATACGGAATCGACTTCTTCGATGACCTTACCCTGACTCTGACCCTGAATGCAGACGATGAGGGATACATCTACATCTATCCCGATACCGAGGATTTGAAAGACCAGATGAAGACCGGTTTTGAAGGTTGTATGGATACCGTTCTGGAGAACATCCTTGCCGAGTACGATCTGACTCTGGAAGATATGGTTGAGTACTACGGTTACGATGATGCTTCCGAGCTGAAGGCTGACCTGATGGAAGAACTGGAAAGCGAGATCGACTATGCCATTGATGATCTTGATGACATCTACTTCAGTGGTTGGTACGAGGTAGAAGGAAACACCCTTTCCATCGACGGTTACGGTTACGGCCTGGAAGAGGCTGAGACCAGGGAGATCACTGAGAGCGGTCTGGAGTGTACTTTCGAAAACTTCGACGGCGAAGAAGTGACCATCGAGTTCATCAGAACTTCCGAAGCAGGATCTTCCACCGACAGAATGCTGGAGAGACTGGAAGATATCTTTGATGACATCATGTACTACTACTTCTAATCAGTAGCGGAAACGTGATAAAATAACGTGCAGGAGACCTGAATAAGGCTCCTGCACTTTTTTATGCCAAATTCATGGGAGTTTAACATGTTTTCCATAACATCCATTTCAAAATCTTATCAGAAAAAGCCGGTACTGACGGATGTTTCCCTGGAGCTTGCACCGGGAAAATGCATCGGGATCCTTGGCAGTAACGGCAGCGGGAAATCCACCCTTTTGCAGATCCTTGCGGGGGTGATCAAAGCGGATGCGGGATCTTTCTCCGAGGACGGAAGAGAACTTTTGAAAAAGAAAAGTGCCCTGCCTGCGGTTGTTGGCTATGTGCCCCAGCAGGAAGCATTGATGGAAGAACTGACGGGAGAGGATAACCTGCGGCTCTGGTATTCCCGGGAAGAGATCCGGGGAGACCTTACTGCGGAAAACGGAGTTCTTTCCGTACTGGGTGTCGCCCCCTTTTTGAAAAAGCCGGTTCGGAAGATGTCCGGCGGTATGAAAAAGAGGATCTCTATTGCCTGTGCAGTTCTTGCACGGCCCAGGCTGTTACTTTTAGATGAGCCTTCAGCGGGGCTGGATATTCCCTGTAAGGAACAGATCTACCGGTATTACCGTGGGTATGTTAATGCCGGTGGGACGATCCTTCTTGTGACCCACGATCTGCAGGAAATGCAGCTTTGCGATGAGACCTATATCCTCAAAGGCGGGAAGCTTGTCCCTTACCGCTACGACGGAAACTTTACGGCGCTGGCGGGGGAACTTTCATGAGGAGATTTACGGCCTACCTGTGGATGCAGGGAAAAAGAGGATGCAGGCTGTTTCCGAAACTTTTGCTGGTGTGCCTTCTTTCCGTGGCGGTGCTTGCGGGACTGATCTTTTTGTTCTTTGCAAATGACCATCATGAAGACGGAAAAGAAAAGCTGAAGGTGGGTATCGTAGGCACCATGGATAACAACTACCTGGGCTACGGACTGACGATCCTCCAGACAGCGGATTCCTCAAGGTATACCCTTGACTACGTGGAGTGTACCAAAGAAGAAGCGGAAGAGATGCTCTATAAGGGAGAATTAAACGGCTATGTCGTGATCCCCGAAGGATGGATGGAATCCATCATGTACGGCACCAACGACCGTCCCATCAGTTATGTGGTGGCGGCAGGGCAGACCGGCATTGCCGCGATCTTTATGGATGCGGTGGCTGATGTGGTCTCCAACATGGTACTGTGCGCCCAGGAAGCATCCATTGCCACAGCGGATGTGATGCGGGACAGGGGAGTTTCCGCAGAAGAGTTTTACCGTGTCATGGAAAAGATGGATGTGCGTCTCTTTAACCTGGCGATCCAGCGCGGTGATGTTTACGAGATGGAAACCCTGGGCGTGTCCGCGGGCACGGATTACGCGGGCTTTTATTTCTGTACGCTTTTATTGTTCTTATTGATGTTATCGGGACTTTGGATGGGCCCCTATTTCTTTGGAAGAAAACAGGGCTTTCAGATCTATGCCGGATCCAGAGGTATCGGACCGGTCCGGCAGATCCTTGG
>JAFUUM010000159.1 GCA_017477805.1 Lachnospiraceae bacterium | reverse complement strand
TCCGTTTAAGGCACGGAAATCATCGGGTTCGATGGTCTGGCGCTTTTTATCCGTCATGGACATGACTTTCACAAGTACCTCTGCTGCTTTTTCCACGGTATGCATGAGACCGAATGTGATATCAAAATCCGTACCGCAGGCAAACATTCCGTGATGAGCCCAGATTGCCACATCCTGTTTTTTCATGATCTCGGACGTTGCCACTGCGATCTCTCTTCCGCCGGGAACCATCCAGGGTACCACGCCGATGCCCGCAGGGAACACCACGGGACATTCCGTTGCCATCTCCCAGATCTCTCTGGTAAAGACTTCTCCGTCCAGAGGCAGGACAAAAGTCAGAGCGATGGTGTTGGCGGGATGACAATGATAGACCACACGGATCTCAGGGTCTCTCTGTTTGCAGACTTCAAGGTTCATCAGATGGGAGGGCAGTTCGGAAGTGGGTCTTCCGCCCTTTACAAGGCCCCACTGGATCTGATAGTTCTCGCCCTTTTCATCCACGCGGATGATGCAGATGTTTGCGGCCGGGTCGATCTCCACGTTCCGGAAGTACTTGCCGGAACCGGTGACCATAAAGTACTCTCCTGCAAGATCGGGGACGGAAGTTCCGATGGGTTTCCATTCACCGTCTTCCTTCAGTTCTTCCTTTACTTCTGCGACCTCTTCATCCTTGATATGGTAACTTAAGTTTCCGCCGTTGCGCTCATGCCAGCCCTGATAAAAACCGTCCACGGCCATACGGCAAAATCCTTTTGCAAATTCACTGTCTAATACTCTCATGTTCTTTTCCTTCTCTCTGATATCATTATTCTTTCTCACAGTCTCCTGTTTTGAAGCCTGATATTTAGCCGCGCTTACTCAGCACTTCGTCCTCATATTTCTTGCAAACCTCAAACCAGTCATCCTCTGCGGGCACGCCGTGGGTCTCGCAGTAATAATCCCACACATCACCGATGGGCATCATCTTGATGCGCTCCTGGAGAGACATAAGCTCCGTGAAGTTTCTCTCATTCTGAAGCTCGCAAAGCTTTTCACCCGGCTGCAGTTCCGCATTCAGAAGAGCTTTTAAGAAGTTTCTCATGCCGTTGGTCCATGCGGAAATACGGTTGATGCTGGCATCGAAATAATCCATGCCGATAAAGAATCTCTCGGGTCCGTTCTTCACGATCTCCTGGGCGATTTCCTTGGCATCATCGTTGTAGATCACAACGTGGTCGGAATCCCAGCGCACGGGACGGGTCACATGAAGAGCCATCTTGTCGTTGAAGAGCAGCATTGCAGAGAGATTGTCTGCAACATTCTCCGTAGGATGGAAGTGACCGGAGTCGATGAGGCACATGATGTTGTTCTTCACCGCGTAGTTTAAGTAAAACTCCTGAGAGCCTACGGTGACGGATTCCATACCGATGCCAAATACCTTGGACTCTACGGCAACATAAACCTTGCTCTTGTCATAAGGAGTTGCCAGGATCCGGTCCAGGGAATCCTTTAATCTCTTTCTGGGAGAGATGCGATCGGGGATCACATCCTTAAAGCCGTCGGGGATCCAGATATTCATCATGCAGGGGTAGCCTGTCTCTTCGGCAAAATACTCGGAGATCTTCAGGCAGGCGATGCAGTGATCGATCCAGAATTTCCGGATGGCGGGATCCTCGGAAGAAAGGGTGGCGTTATCTGCCTTGGGATGAGAGAACATGGTGGGATTAAAATCAAGACCGATGCCTCTTTCCTTTGCAAAATCCACCCAGGCTTTGAAGTGCTTGGGCTGCAGCTGATCTCTGTCTACCCACTCGCCCTCTTCAAATACGGCATAACTGGCATGGAGGTTCAATTTGTGTTTGCCGGGGACCAGGGAAAAGACCTTGTCCACATCCTGCATCAGCTCTTCAGGCGTGGTTGCCTTATAGGGATAATTTCCCGTGGTCTGGATACCGCCGCTTAAGGGGCCCTTCTGGTCAAAACCGGTAACATCATCACCCTGCCAGCAGTGCATGGAAAGACTGATCTTCTCCAGCTCCTTCAAGGCTGCATCCGCATCCACTCCAAGACGTGCGTACCGTTCTTTTGCTGCTTCGTAACGTTCTTTTGTTGTCATGTGCATCTTCCTTTCTCTATATGTCATGTTTCCTGTGCCTTTGCACTTAAAGTTCCAGTTTCCTTATTTATCATCATGACACGGATCCCGCTTCATTTTAAGGTCTGAAAATCATAAAAAATGCGTCCTTTCTTGCAGGCGGGATTTTCTCATGCTAAAGTTGATTTATTCAGAAAGGAAAAGGATCATGGATCAAAAGTTAATTCAAAAACTCAGCGTCATAACGGAAGAAGAACAGTCCATTTTGGACGGTGAAAAAGTCATCAACCGTGCCCTGTACTACAGTGCGGATACGTCCAAAAACACGGAGGAGATCGACTCTGCCCGGGTATTAAAAAACGGACGCCTCATCGATATGCGTCCGCATGTGCGTTTTATCCACTTTCCCAAGCATACCCACAACTACGTGGAATTCATCTACATGTGCAGCGGAAGCACCCGCCACATCGTAGACGGCACGGAGATCACCCTGCAGCAGGGAGACCTTCTTTTTCTGAATCAGCATGCCACCCAGGAGATCGCTCCCGCAGGGAAGGAGGATATTGCCGTTAACTTTATGATCCTGCCGGAATTTTTTGACGTGGTGCTTCCCATGATGGGCGGCGGTCCCAGCGCTCTCCGGGACTTCCTCACAGGGTGTCTGACAAGGAAGGATACCTCCGGCAACTTCCTGTATTTCAAAGCATCCGACGTTCTTCCCATCCAGAACCTGATGGAAAACCTGATCTGGAATATGCTGAGCCTTGAAAAGAACAGCCGCACCATCAATCAGGCTACGGTGGGTCTCTTGTTTTTATATCTCACCAATCATACGGACTTGCTGGTCCATACCGCGACCTCTTCTTATGAACAGGAGATCGTTTTAAAGGCGTTGTCCTATATCGATACTTCTTACAAAACCGCCTCTTTAAAGGAATTTGCCGCCACAGAGAAAGCGGATATGTATACCTTAAGCCGGATCCTGAAAAAAGAAACAGGCCGCAGCTTCAAGGAACTCCTTCAGGAGAAGCGCCTTGAGCGGGCCTGTACTCTGCTGACGTCATCCCCTGCATCCGTTGCCGATATCGCAGCTTCCACCGGGTACGAAAACACCAGTTTCTTCCATCGGCTCTTTCGGAGGGTGTACGGATGCAGTCCCCGGGACTATCGGATCCGGACCCGGAGCTGACGTTTGGTTATGCTGTTTTCGTTTTCTAGCCTGCTGCCAATACCGCCTCTTTCATGCTCTTGACATAGGCACCCACTTCCGGAGCTGCTTTGTCTCCATGCTTTGCCAGGAGTTTGATGATGGCCGATCCGACAATGGCACCGTCGGAAAGAGCCGCCATCTTCCCGGCCTGCTCCGGTGTGGAAATACCGAAGCCGATGGCGCAGGGTACGTCAGTACTTTGTCTGACGATGTCCACAATGGACTTTAAGTCCGTTGTGATCTCACTTCTTTCGCCCGTTACCCCAAGGCTTGATACGATATACAAAAAGCCTTCTGCTTCCCGGGCGATCATGGCGATCCTGTCTTTGGATGTAGGGGCAATGAGCGAGATCAGATCGATCCCGTATTTTCCGCACACATCCGAAAACTCTCCCTTCTCCTCATAAGGAAGATCCGGCAGGATCAGCCCGTCGATCCCTGTTTCCCTGCATCTATCCATAAAACGCTCCGCACCGTAGGAAAACACTACGTTTGCGTAGGTCATGAATACAAACGGAACACTTACATCTTTCCGAAGTTCTTCTACCATGGCAAAAACCTTATCCGTGGTCACACCGCCGGTAAGGGCCCGTACATTGGCCTGCTGGATCACCGGCCCTTCCGCCGTAGGATCGGAGAAAGGGATCCCCAGTTCAATAAGGTCCGCACCGTTATCCACCGCTGCGCGCACGCAGGCTTTTGTGGTCTCCAAGTCCGGATCCCCGCAGGTGATAAAGGGGATAAAGGCTTTGCCGTTTTCAAATGCTTTTCTGATCTTCTCACTCACTGATCTCACCCTCCCCTCTGTATCTTGCAATGGCTGCGCAGTCCTTATCTCCTCTGCCGGAGATGGTGATGATGATGCTCTCATCCTTAGAAAGTGTGGGAGCAAGCTTGATGCCGTGCGCCACCGCATGGGCGGACTCGATGGCGGGGATGATGCCCTCGGTCCTTGAAAGATATTCAAATGCCTGTACTGCTTCTTCGTCTGTGATGGCCACGTATTCTGCCCTCCCGATATCATGAAGATGAGCGTGTTCGGGGCCGATGCCGGGGTAATCCAGTCCTGCGGAGATGGAGTACACCGGTGCGATCTGACCGAATTCATCCTGACAGAAATAGGATTTCATGCCGTGGAAGATTCCCAGCTTTCCGGTGGAGATCGTCGCTGCTGTCTCGAAGGTATCGATACCTCTGCCTGCCGCCTCGCAGCCGATGAGGCGTACGCCCTGATCTTCAATATAATGATAAAAACTGCCGATGGCATTGGAGCCGCCGCCCACGCAGGCGATGACCGCTGCCGGAAGTTTTCCTTCTTTTTCCAGAATCTGCCGTCTGCTCTCCTTGGAGATCACTGCCTGGAAATCCCTGACGATGGTCGGGAAAGGATGGGGTCCCATAACGGAACCGAGGCAATAATGGGTATCGGAGATCCGTCTTGTCCATTCCCGCATGGCCTCGGAAACCGCATCCTTTAAGGTTGCGGTACCGGTGGTCACGGGAATCACCTCTGCCCCAAGAAGCTTCATGCGGTACACGTTAAGCGCCTGACGTTTCGTGTCCTCTTCCCCCATAAAGACCACACACTCCATGCCCATGAGGGCTGCTGCCGTAGCGGTTGCCACGCCGTGCTGTCCCGCTCCTGTCTCTGCGATGAGCCTTGTCTTTCCCATCTTCTTGGCAAGAAGGGCCTGTCCCAAAACGTTATTGATCTTGTGGGATCCGGTGTGGTTTAAGTCCTCTCTTTTTAAGTAGACCTTTGCACCGCCAAGATCCTTGGTCATCTTCTCGGCAAAGTAAAGTCTTGAGGGTCTGCCTGCATACTCATCTAAGAGAGTCTGCAGTTCCTTTTCAAATTCCGGATCTTTTTTGTAATGATCGTAAGCTTCTTCCAGCTCGATCACGGCGTTCATCAACGTTTCCGGTATGTACTGTCCGCCATGTATTCCAAATCTTCCTTTTTGATCAGACATGTCTGTTTTCCTCCGTCCTATTCCTGAAATGCTCTTACGTTCTCAGCAAATGCTCTCATCTTCTCCGGATCTTTTACCCCGCCTGTCTCAATGCCGGAACTGACATCCACTCCGTAGGGATGAATTCTTTGGATCGCGTCCCCCACGTTCTCCGGGCTTAATCCCCCGGCCAGCAGATAGGGTCTTTTCATTTCCGATAAGAGGGACCAGTCAAAGGTCTTTCCCTCTCCGGCTCCCGCATCCACCAGCACAAGGTCCGCGGTGCTCTTATTTGCCGCCTTCACATCTTCTTTTGATGTAATGCGAAAGGCTTTGATCACCGGCTTATTTCCGGTGAGTTTACGAAGCTCCCCGATATCGTCTTCCTCTTCCCTTCCGTGGAGCTGGGCAATGTCGATGACTCCGGTGTTCAACAGTCGTGCTACGATTTGCGGCTCCTCATCCACAAAGACGCCCACCGCTTTGATCTCCGGGTTTAATGCTTTTTTCAGTTCCGCTGCTGTTTCCTCATTGATGTATCGTTTACTCTTTTTTGCAAAAACAAAGCCAACGTAATCGCAGCCGATATTGTTTGCCGTCTCAATATCCTGAAGGCTCCTCATCCCGCAGAATTTGATCCGGACCTTGTTCCTCTTGTTTCCGTCTTTCATCTGTCTTTCCTCTATGACCGGCTCGGCGCCAAAGCAGCTGCTTCCCGAAATTCCTGCAGCCTGGCTTTTTTATCCTCAGCCCTCATCAGTGCTTCTCCGATCAGGACTGCGTCTGCGCCTGCTTCCCGGATCCGCCTTACATCCTCTGCATTTGCCACACCGCTTTCTGATACAAAGATCCGGTCCTTCGGGATCAGGTTCCTCAGCCTGCCCGCCAGAGTTGTATCCACGGAAAAGTCCTTCAGGTTCCTGTTGTTGACACCGATGATCCGTGCTCCCGCTAATAATGCCGTTTCGATCTCTCTTTCGTCATGAGTCTCCGTCAGCGCCGCAAGTCCCAGCTCATCACAGATCTCCAGGTATCTGCAAAGCTCCTCTCTCTGCAGGATGGAAACGATGAGCAGTACGGCAGAAGCCCCCATGACCTTTGCTTCATAGATCATGTACGGATGGATCGTAAAGTCCTTTCGGATCACCGGGATCTTCACAAGGCTTGCGATCTCTCTAGCGTATTCATCAGCCCCAAGGAACCACTTTGGTTCCGTCAGTACGGAGATACAGTCCGCTCCCGCCTCCTCATAAGCAAGAGCGATATCTCTGTAGGGGAACTCCTCTGCGATCACCCCTTTGGAGGGGGATGCTTTCTTGCATTCGCAGATAAAGGAAAGATCCGGTTTCCGGAGAGCCTTTTCAAATCTCAGATCCCCGGGCATCAGTGCGTAGGCCTTTTTCCGAAGCTCCTCCTCCGGAAGGACCTGCATCTGCTTTTCTATTCTCTTTTTGGTGTACTCGGCGATCTCGTTTAAGATGGTCATGTTGTTTTCCTACGTTGTTCCGGCAAGCTTACCGGTTGCTGACTTCGATAAGTTTCTCAAGGGTCCTTGCGGCTTCTTTGCTGTCGATGATCTTTGCCGCAAGCTCAACGCCCTCTTTCATGCTCTCTGCCTTGCCGCCGATGTAAAGAGCTGCGCCGGCATTTAAGAGGACTGCGTTTCTCTTATGACCCTTTTCTCCGTTTAAGATGGCTCTGGTGATCTTTGCGTTCTCCTCGGGAGCGCCGCCCTTTAAGTCTTCTTTGGTGCATCTTTCAAAGCCGAAATCCTCGGGTGTGATCTCGAAGGATTTAAACCAGCCGTCCTTGATCTCGCAGATCTTCGTGGGAGAGGAAAGGGAGATCTCATCCAGCTTGTCTTCTCCGAAAACCACCATGCCCCGCTTTACACCAAGGCTTACAAGAACCTGGGCCAGGGGTTCTACAAGGTATCCGTCGTATACACCAAGCAACTGCATGGTGGGAGATGCGGGGTTGGTCAGAGGGCCAAGGATGTTGAACACGGTACGGAAACCGAGTTCTTTCCGGATGGGTCCCACATACTTCATGGAAGTGTGATATTTCTGTGCAAAGAAGAAACACATACCCACTTCTTTCAACAGTTCCATGCACTTTCCCGGAGTCTGGTCGATGTTGACTCCCAGGGCTTCGAGACAGTCCGCCGTTCCGCAGAGGGAAGATGCCGCCCGGTTACCGTGCTTTGCAACCTTGATCCCTGCTGCCGCTGCAACGATGGATGTTGTGGTGGAGATATTAAAGGAACCTGCATTGTCTCCGCCGGTGCCTACGATCTCGAGAACGTCCATGCCGGTGTCCACTCTGGTTGCGTGGTCTCTCATGGCCGCCGCGCAGCCTGCGATCTCTTCCGTGGTCTCGGCTCTTGCGCTCTTGGTGGAGAGGGCTGCCAGGAATGCGGCGTTCTGCGTAGGGCTTGTTTCGCCGCTCATGATCTCATTCATGACTGCGTATGCCTCCTGGTAATTCAGGTCCTCTTTGTTGACGATTTTGACGATTGCTTCTTTGATCATTTTGTTTTCCTCCCTGTATAGAATCTAAAACGTCCCTGACAGAATAATATTCTGCCAAGGACGAATAGAGACTTTATCCGCGGTGCCACCTTGATTCACAGCTTACGCCGTGCGCTTAGCAGGGTACCAACATACCCCCGGCAATTGACGCATGCCTGACGTCATGTATACTCAGACTTCCTCGTTTCCCCATGCCCTCTGGGGACCAGAGAAGGAGTTTCCTCCACGCACCCCGCATACCATCCGGCTCGCACCGTCCCGGACTCGCTGTGGATGTTTTACCATCCGGCGATAAGATACTTTTTCTTCCACTTCATCGGTTTAAAGTATTAATTTCCTAAAATATTATATGATTGATTTCCATCTGTCAACAGTTTTTTTAACGCTGATTTTCGAGTGTGTCCGGAAGGATATCCAGGATCCCGGTTTTCCCTGCTGACACTGTTTGTACTGCCCCCGACCCGGGAGGATGTGCCCTCCTTCCCGCATCCTGCGACAACCGCCGCGATCACACAAGTCAGGAGAGCACCGCGAAACCATTTTTTCATTTATCTCAAAGCCCCTTTTAATACATCCAGGTTTTTCTCCATCACGGACAGGTAGGTGGTTCCCCCGGCCATATCCTTTGAGGTGACACTCTGCATGGAATCCAGTACCAGGATCTGCTGGTCCTTGGAAGAAGTATTATCTACGATGGTCTTTGCGATCTTCTGATCACTGTTTTCGATGACCATCACTGCGGGAAGCTGCAGTTCATCCACTTTTCCGGAAAGGAAGGTCACCGTCTCAAAACTGGCTTCCGTTTCTGCAGAGCATCCTACAAAAGCTGCGTAGTAGGAAATGCCGTAGTCATCCACCAGATACCGGAAAGGGAAGCGGTCCCCGAAGAGCACCGTCTTATTCGCTGCCGCAGCCACTTCTTTCTCATACCTGTTATCCAATTCCGTCAGCTTCTCGATATATGCTTTTGCATTCTTTCCGTAGGCATCCGCATGGACGGGATCTGCTTTGGAAAGAGCCTCTGCGATCTTATCGGTATAGAATGCGGCGTTTTTCACGGAGAGCCATACATGCTCGTCGTACTCGACTTCATCCCGGTCGTTTTCCCGAGCGCTCTGTTCAGAGCCAGCGAGGGGACCGGGATCCTCTTCTTCCTCTTCTTCCTCAGCCTGCATGCCTTCCACGATCTCTTCTTCCTTTGCCTTATCCCCAAGAAGATCCAGCAGGTTGATCACCACCATGTCTTTATTGATGGCTTCCCGGAGGGCATCGTCTACCCAGCCGTCGGACTCGCCGCCCACGTACAGAAAAACATCACAGCTTGAGATCTTCAGGATATCATCCGTCGTTGGCTGATAGCTGTGAAGGTCTACGCCGTTATCCATCAATAAGGTTACATCCGCGTTTTTCCTTTCCTCTCCAAGAACGTTAACGACCCAGTCATATTCCGGAAAGATGGTGGTAACGATCTGCATACGGTCTCCGGCCTCTGCAGTAACCCCGCCGGAAGCTCCGCTTCCGCAAGCACTCAAGCTGCAAGCCGCCAAAACGGTGCAAAAGAACATCATCAGTTTTTTCTT
>JAFUUM010000158.1 GCA_017477805.1 Lachnospiraceae bacterium | reverse complement strand
TCGAGAGATAGTATACCATATCCTGATGGAGATTTTTCTTGTTTCGTGCTCGTAATTGTGGTATAACAACAACAAGCACAAATATTCATATGTGAAACGCAGAGTAGGTGTCAGGGCGTTAAGTGCCCGGTGAACAGGGAGTTGTCATCGGGACGAAGAGGAAGATCCGCGCGATCCTGAAACCGCATCCCGCTGCCGGTGATATAAGGATTATCATGTCCTCTTATCAATGGGCCGAAGGTGCGATCTCGGCGGGATTGATGGGAGGACTTTTTTATGTTCAAAATGAAACAGGTAAAGATCATCACGATTTGTGGCATGCTCATCGCCATCGCGGCGGTGCTGGGATTTATCAAGATCCCCCTTTCTCCGGTGGTGGAGATCCGGTTTTCCGCGGTGCCTCTGGCAGCGGCAGGCGCACTTCTGGGACCTGCTCCGGCGGCACTCATCGGTGCACTTGCTGATATCGTAGGCTTTATCGCAAAGCCTACCGGAATGTATTTCCCCGGCTTTACCATCAGTTCCGCCGTGGGCGGCCTGATCTACGGTATCTTTCTGGAGAAGGGAAAGATCACCATTCCCAAGATCATCATCAGTTCTACGGTATATATGATCGTTGTGGGATTGATCCTGAACACCATCAATCTCTACTTCTTCCTTGGAAAGGACCTTCTGATCGCGGGACTTCCTGCCAGATGTATCAAGGAACTTGTGATGCTGCCGGTGAACATCCTGATGATCGCGGCCATCAGCAGAGTCCTGGAATACATCAGAAAGGGATTGAAGCAGTGATGACGGGACAGGAAGCCATTGATTACATACAGAGTATCCCGCCCTTTGTGCCCCGGGAGTTAAAGGAAGGGGAAGAACCCTTCGGCCTTAAGACTTTGAAGGAACTGCTCCGTCGGTTGGGAGATCCTCATAAGAAACTGAAATACGTGCATATCGCCGGGACCAACGGGAAAGGTTCCACGGCAGCTTTTACCCAGAGCATCCTCATGGAAGCGGGATACCGGACGGGACTCTACACGTCCCCGGCCATCCTTTCCTTTACGGAACGGATCCGGGTGGACCGTGAGGAGATTCCCATGGAAGCCCTGGGGAGGCTGACGGAAAAGGTCAGGGCGGTGGCGGATGTCATGGTGAGAGAAGGGGAAGGTGCACCCTCAGAGTTTGAATTGGTCTGCGCCATCGCCTTCTTATATTTTGTGGAAGAGGCATGTGATGTGGTGGTGCTGGAAGTGGGGCTTGGGGGCCGGCTGGATGCCACCAATGTCATTGAACACTCGGATCTGTCCCTGATCACAACCATCAGTTACGATCACATGACAACTCTGGGAAATACCCTGGAAGCCATAGCCGGAGAAAAAGCCGGGATCATCAAGGAAGAGGGACTGGTCCTGGTACATCCCCAGAAACCCTCTGTGGAAGACGTGTTCCGGAAAGTCTGTCTTGAGAAAAATGCAGAGTTTCATCTTGCTGTGCTGCCGGAACGGGCAGAGGAGTACGATCTTGAAGGCCAGACCTTTGAACTTGCTTTGGAAGAGGGTTCGAAAGAAAAAACGAAGATCCATACAGGATTATTGGGAGCCTATCAGTCGGAGAATGCCGCCATGGCAGCAGAGGCTGCACTGCTCCTTCGAAAGAAAGGATACCGGATCCCGGTGGAGGCGATCCTTAAGGGCATTGACAAGGCAGTCTGGCCGGGCCGGTTCGAACTCCTTAAAAAGAAGCCCTATGTGATCGTGGACGGCGGCCACAATGAGGAAGGTGCGGAGGTTCTGAAAGAAAGCCTGCTGCGCTATTTTCCGGAGAAAAAGATCCGGTTCGTGACAGGGGTCCTTCGGGATAAGGAATATGCTAAAATGTATCAGGGACTCTTGTCCCTGGCAGATCGTTTTTATACCGTGACACCGCCCTCGGTGAGAGCACTTCCCGGGGAGGAACTGGCTGTGTACCTGAAAGAACAGGGGACTGAAGCCCTGGCATTTTCAAGTCCGAGGGAAGGACTGCAGGCGGCGCTGGAGGATGCGGGAGAAGGGGATGTGATCTGTGTATTCGGTTCCCTGTATTATTTGGGAGAAGTAAGAGAACTGTTGACCCGGTGATGACGGTTGCAAAGACACCGGAGTAGAGGAAAAGAAAAGGATCAGGTTATGGGGAATAAAAAAGGGAAGTTGTGGCGTGGATTTTTTGCAGGCTTGCTGGCATCTGCTGCGGTGATGAGTGCCTGCGGTCAGACTGTATCGGAAGAGGCATTGAATGCCGGTGCCGAAAGCGTTGAAAAAGCAGATACCGATGTGCAGACATCGGAAAACAGTGTAAATGGGACGGAAGCTGTATCAGCGGTAATCGGGGAAAAAGAAACGAATGAGGAGGCTTTGCCTGTGGCAGCGGATATTGTGGTAGAAAAAGTTCCTGGAATAACAAGTGATTTTATTCGAGGGGCGGATCTGTCCTCTTATGTTTCCCTGAAGGAGAGTGGAGTACAGTTTTATGACTATGAGGGGAATGCCCTGGATGATCAGGGGTTCTTTGATTTTCTTTCCGAATGCGGCATGAATTATGTCCGTATCCGGATCTGGAACGATCCTACGGACGGCAATGGCCATACCTACGGCGGCGGTCACTGTGATGTGGAGACCGCAAAGCAGATCGGAGCCTATGCTACCAAAGCGGGAATGAAGGTCCTTTTGGATTATCACTGCTCGGATTTCTGGACTAACCCCGGAAAACAGAATGCCCCCAAGGCATGGAAAGACTATAGCGTAGAACAAAAGGCAGAAGCACTGAAAACCTTTATTTCAGAGTCGCTGGACGACCTGTTAAAACAGGATATAAATATTGGAATGGTCCAGGTTGGTAATGAAAATACGGATGGGATCGCCGGAGAACGTAAATGGGATAAGATGTGTCTCCTGTTCCAGGCCGGCAGTGAAGCCGTACGGGAGACTGCGGCGGCAAACGGTGCAGACATCCTTGTGGCCATCCATTTTACCAATCCGGAAAAGGGCAGTTATCCCGAATATGCCGCATATCTGCAACAGTATCAGGTGGACTATGATGTGTTCGGCTCTTCTTATTATCCCTACTGGCACGTAACGCCGGAAGACCTGACAGCGGCGCTGAAGGACATCGCAGAGACGTATGGGAAAAAAGTGGCGATCCTGGAAACCTCCTATGCGTATACCTATGCGGACGGTGACGGCCATCCCAATACGGAGTCCGAAGGAAAAGCCGGCGACAAGTTTTATTACAGCGTAGATGAGCAGGGTCAGGCAGATGCTATCCGGACGGCCGCAAATGCCGTGGCTTCCGTTGGAGAAGCAGGACTTGGCTTTTTCTGGTGGGAGCCTGCCTGGATCCCGGTGCAGGTCTATCCCACAGCGGAGAACTTTGTACTGTACAATAAGTACGGTCACAACGTGGATGACCTGACATTTGAAGAATACGTAAAGGATGCGGATGAGATCCTGAGGACCAACAAAGAGATCTGGCAGGAAAAGGGCAGCGGCTGGGCAGCTGCTCCCTCGGGCGGCTACGACGGGGATGCCAAAGACTGGTATGGCGGATCAGCGGTGGACAATGAGGCCGTCTTTGACTTCTGGGGACATCCGCTTTCGTCGGCCAGGATCTTCTCCTACATCTGGACCGGCACGGAAGCTCCGCTTAAAGTAACGTCCGTTATCACAGACGAGATCAAATTAGATGTTAATTCAAGCTTAAATATTTCTGACGCGTGTTATGTAACCTATAATGACGGTTATAAGGAAAGAGCAGCCATCACCTGGGACGAGGCGGACGTGGCTGCAGTGGATATGAGCACAGCAGGAGAATACGTTCTCCACGGCAGCGTCAATCCGGAGAAACTCATGCATCTTCGGAATGCAAGCGGCGTCGTCAGCGAGGAAGGCATGGAAGAGATCCTTTCCGGAGCTGTGGCCACGGTGGTCGTAAAGAATGTAAATCTCATCACCAATCCGGGCTTTGAAGAGGAAGATATGAGCATGTGGGAGATCTCATCCCCTGTGATCTCCCGGAAGAATGACGGAAACAATGTGCACGACGGAGACTACTGCCTGCATTTCTGGGATGCGGGGGCCGTTGAATACACCGTGGAACAGAAAGTGATCCTGAATAAAGGTGTCTACACCCTGGGGACCTATCTGGAAGGCGGTGATGCCGGAGCAGATGCGGTGTTTACACTGTATGCAAAGGTGGCCGGCGGAGATACCTATGAAACAGAGACCGGTGTCACCAAGTGGCAGGAGTGGAAAAACCCCGAAGTCACCGGAATTACCGTTCCCGCCGATGGAACGGAAGTGGTCATCGGCATTGACGGAAAGTGTGCTCCCGGAGGCTGGGGAGCCTGGGATGACTTCTACCTCTATTGATGCGCACACGGGGTTTTTATGGTAGGATAGTAAAGGCGATTTTGCAGGGAAAGGAATGCTGAAAACATGGCGGAAGTGAGCGTCATCGTCCCCGTTTACAATATGGCGGGAGACGGAAAACTGGAATACTGTATCCGCTCGCTTTTGGGGCAGACCTTAAAGAATCTTGAGATCATTGCCGTGGATGATGCATCCACCGACGATTCCCTGGAGGTGCTGAAAGGTCTGGAAGCAGAGAACCCCGGACGGCTTCGGGTGATCGCATCCCCGGATAACAGACGCCAGGGTGGCGCCAGAAATCTGGGCCTGGATGCGGCTAAGGACAGTGATTACGTTGGCTTTCTGGATGCGGATGACTGGGCGGCACCGGATCTGTAT
This sequence comes from Lachnospiraceae bacterium, assembly GCA_017477805.1. Classification (GTDB taxonomy): domain Bacteria; phylum Bacillota; class Clostridia; order Lachnospirales; family Lachnospiraceae; genus SIG336. The sequence goes on along the minus strand of JAFUUM010000158.1, from coordinate 2,722 downwards.
GAGAGACTGCTGACGCTGATGAAGGATACCGGGGCGGATGCTGCCGGCTGCGATCTTTGCAGGGTCGGCGAGCATACCATGGTTCCCACAAAGCGTGAAGAATGTAACGGCATGTCCCAGACCGGGGTGATCGACGATAAGAAACGGCGGAGCCTTCTTTTAAACCCGGGACCTGTGGTAACAAAACTCTATCGCAGGGAGATCTTTGAAGGACCGGCCCTTCGGTTTCCGGAACGCATCGCCTACGAGGATAATGCCATTGCAACTGCCATCGTGATGAGGATCCGCCATTACGAGCACATCCCGGAGCCCCTGTACTTTTACTATCAGCGCCCCGGTTCCACCACCCGTTCCATTACGATAAAACAGTGTGAGGACCGGATGGAAGCCATGCGGATCATGCTCCGGCAGGCAAAGGAAGACGGTTCGTTTGCCAAATATCATGATGAGTACGAAAGCCGGTTTTACCTGCTCTTTTACAGAAATACCCTCTTATCTTACATGCAGAGTGACATGAAAAAGGATGCGGGGTTCCTTCGGGGATTGGGAGAGGAACTTCTGGCGAACTTTCCGGATTTTCGCAAAAATCCTTATTATCTGCCGCAAACAAATGAGGAGGAAAGAAGCCTGACGGATCTGCAGCTTCGGTCCACAGGGCTCTTTATGATCCGGTACGGTCTTGTACGGACTTACCGGAGATTACGCTACGGGAAACAGTCGTAGGGGGAAAATGCGGCTGATCTCATATAAAAACAAAACAGGGAGGAAGATCAAAAAATGGAAGAGAAAAGAAAGGCGATCTATGACGCCAAGACTCTTGGCACACCAAAGATGCTGATCCTGGGTCTGCAGCACATGTTTGCGATGTTTGGGGCAACGATCCTCGTACCCATCCTCGTGAACCAGTATTTTAATGGGGAAGGTTTATCCGTGCAGGTAACACTGTTCTTTGCAGGTGTCGGCACGCTGTTGTTTCATTTCTTTGCGAAGTTTAAGGTACCGGCATTCCTTGGTTCCTCGTTTGCATTCCTTGGTGGATTTCAGACGGTGGCCAATCTGGATACCGGTATTTTTGCGGATATGACTCCGGGACAGAAACTCCCTTATGCCTGCGGCGGTATCGTTGTGGCAGGTCTGTTATATCTGATCCTTGCAGTGCTCATCAGACTCATCGGCGTAAAGCGGGTCATGCGGTTCCTGCCTCCTGTTGTGACAGGCCCCATCATCATCTGCATCGGTCTGTCTCTGGCACCCTCCGCAGTTTCCAATGCATCATCCAACTGGTTCCTTGCACTCATCGCACTGGTTGTTGTTATCGCATTCAATATCTGGGGTAAGGGTATGTGGAAGATCATCCCCATCCTCATGGGCGTTGTGATCTCATACGCTGTTGCAGTGATCATGCAGCTTTGCGGTCTGACCAATGCTGACGGTTCCGCTATCATCGACACCGCAAATATCGCAACCTCTTCTTTCGTGGGTCTGCCTCCTTTCCTTATCGCGAAGTTCGACATCACCGCGATCCTGGTCATGGCACCCATCGCCCTTGCAACCATGATGGAGCATGTTGGCGATATCTCCGCCATCTCTGCTACCACTGAAAATAACTTCATCGAAGATCCCGGTCTTCACAGAACCCTCTTCGGTGACGGTCTTGCAACTGCCCTTGCAGCAATGTTCGGCGGCCCTGCAAACACCACCTATGGTGAGAACACCGGCGTACTGGAACTGAGTAAAGTATACGATCCCAAGGTTGTACGGATCGCAGCCTGCTACGCCATCGTCATCAGCTTCATTCCCAAGCTGGCCAGCGTCATCGGAACCATGCCCAGCGCCATCATCGGCGGTATCAGCTTTGTCCTTTACGGTATGATCTCTGCCATCGGTGTACGTAACGTAGTTGAGAACAAAGTAGATTTCACCAAGTCCCGTAACCTTATCATCGCAGCTGTGATCCTGGTATCCGGCCTTGGGTTCTCGGGCGGCATTACCTTTACCATCGATCAGACCACCATCACGCTGACCTCCCTGGCCATCGCAGCCATCCTTGGCATTCTCTTAAATGCGATCCTGCCCGGTAACGATTATGAGTTTGGTGTAAATCCCTCCGGCGATAAGAACAGAGGCGTAAGCTTCAACAACTTTGAGAAGGAAGAAAAATAACGATGTATCAATGTCCAAACTGCGGGGCGGCGCTCCGCTTTGACATTCCGTCGCAGCAGATGAAATGTGATAACTGCGGCGGAATGCAGGATCCATACGAGATCGAAAAAGCATCGGACGCAGAAGAGCGGCAGGAGTACGATGTTACCGTATTTACCTGCCCTCAGTGCGGTGGCGAAGTAATGTCTACGGACACCGCCGCCGCCTCTTTCTGCAGTTACTGCGGTGCTTCCACCATTCTGAACTCCCGCATTGAGGGAGAGAAGAAACCTTCTTTTATCATCCCCTTTCAGAAAACTAAGGATGATTGCAAGGCGGCTTATAAGAAAATGGTGGCAAGAACCCTTTTTGCCCCCAGAGAATTGACGGATCCCCAGTACCTGGATAAGTTCCGGGGATTCTACATGCCCTACTGGGTTTATGTTGCAGATCATAAGGGCCCGGTGCTGACAAAGGGTGAGAGAAGCTATAGAAGAGGCAATTATATCTATACCGATCATTACAACTTAAGCTGAGATGTGGATGCTACCTATCGGGTCATGAGTTATGATGCTTCTTC
>JAFUUM010000157.1 GCA_017477805.1 Lachnospiraceae bacterium | reverse complement strand
TCTGCCTCTTTCCCATCAACAGAACCTCCGCATCCCGCGTCGATTTCCTCCTTCACCTTCCGAAGGACCTTCCGATCATGCAGCACATCCCCGCAGTTCAAAAACAGGACGTAATCTCCCTCTGCCTTTGAAACCGCCCGGTTCATGCCGTCATAGACCCCTTGATCTTTCTCTACGGTGAGCTTTAAGATCCCATCCCGGATGGCCGCCTGGGCCTCTTCATCCTGCAGCAGTTTCTCCACGGAATCATCCTTGGAACCCGCATCCTGGACAAGGATCTCCAGGGTAATGCCGCCAGCCTCGCTGCCACCGTCTCCCCCGATCCCATCCTGGGAAAGCACCGACTTTACGGTGGAAAGGAGCCCCGCTCCCGAGTTATAGCTTGATGTGATGATGGATAAAAACATCTTATATCTCCTGTCTGATCCGATTGATCACATGTTTCTTATTTCCGCTCCATAGGGGCGCTATGAGGATCTTTTTATCCCCGTCCCCTGTCATCCGATGGATCACCATGTCATTTGGCAATCCATCGATGACGTCTTTTAAAAGTTCGATATACCCATCTTCCGTCAGGCATTCAAACTTTCCTGCTTCATATTCCGCTGCAAGGTCCGTACCCTTCAGCACATGGAGCAGCTGGAGTTTGATCCCCTGTACGCCGCTTTCACCAACGTACTTTGCAGTGGCGATCATATCTTCCTTCGTTTCCCCGGGAAGCCCAAGGATCACATGGACAATAGTCTCAATGCCCCTTTCCCTTAAGTTTCTTACCGCCTCATCATAGGTTTCCAGCGGGTATCCCCTCCGGATGTATGACGCCGTCTTTTCGTGAATGGTTTGAAGCCCCAGCTCCACCCATACAGGCTTGATGGCATTCATCTCCGATAAAAGATCCAGCACCTCCGGCCCAAGACAGTCCGGACGTGTGGCGATGGAAAGCACCTCCACTTCCGGATGTTCTATGGCCTCCGTATACAGCTTCCGAAGCTTCTCCACGGGAGCATAGGTATTGGTAAAGGCCTGGAAATAGGCGATGTATCCAAATCCTTCCTTGGGAAGTTTCTCTTTGATCCGCGCCTTTCCCGCCTCGATCTGAGCCGTGATCCCCATGCCCGGATCCTCCGCAAAATCTCCGGATCCGCTGCCGGAGCAGAAAATGCATCCCCTGTTTCCAAGGGTTCCGTCCCGATTTGGGCAGCTCAGTCCCGCATTGATCGAGATCTTATACAGTTTTTTCCCAAACCGATTACGCAGATAGGAATTTAATGTCTGTTGTTTCATGTGCCAAAAAAGTTATTCTACCGTCCTTTGCGCTATAAGTGTAACAGAAAATCCTTCAGGGAGTAAAATGGCTTTTTATATAGTATGGAGACCTTTTATAACGGAAACTGCCCGATACAGGAAATAAAAAAACCGCGACTAACAAGCCGCGGTCTGAATTAGTGAAATATTGCCGCATCCGTGGATTAAAAGGCAGAAATCTTCAAGCTATTTCTCCCATCCTGTATTCTCTTATGATAGCTTTATAAGCCTCGATCATAGGAATGTCTTTATCCGTCACAAAGTTTTCTGATCGTCTGAATTTTCACTTGGAAAGTTGAACAACCGTCTCCACATGTGTCTACACTATGATTTGAGCACTGATTTTCCTGATGTACACTACTATTTGAGGACACATTTTCGTCGCTCTTTTTACTCTTCGGACCAAACTTTGTTTTAGCATGATCGAAGCTATCCTTGAATCCGGT
>JAFUUM010000156.1 GCA_017477805.1 Lachnospiraceae bacterium | reverse complement strand
GATGATACCCTGTACGGATCTCGGGATAACCGCACCGGGAAAGTTAACGCCATAGCCCATGGTATCGCAGGCCCGTACTTTGATGGGGATCTTATACTCATCCATGAGCTTCATGAGCTCTAAGCAAAACGGTACCACATAACCGTAGATATCGGCCCTTGTGATATCCTCCAAATGACATCTGGGAGAAATGCCCTCCTCAAGACATTCCCTGATGACGCTCAGATAATGATCCATAGCCTGTTTTCTCGTCATCTTCAGCTTCATAAAGATGTGATAATCCGAGCAACTGACGAGAATACCCGTTTCTTTCATACCGATCTCTTTGACCAGTTTGAAATCCTCTTTGGATGCCCTGATCCAGCTCGTGATCTCAGGGAATTCATAACCGCGCTCCATACATTTATAGACAGCGTCCCGGTCCTTTTTGCTGTACAAAAAGAACTCGCAGGCCCGGATCATGCCGTTAGGACCCCCAAGCCTGTGAAGGTAATCATAAATGGTTACGATCTGCTCAGTGGTGTACGGTGCCCGTGACTGCTGGCCGTCCCGAAAGGTGGTATCCGTGATCCAGATATCTTTCGGCATGTTATGAGGTACAATTCTGTCGTTAAAGGGGATTTTGGGAATCTCCGAATAAGGAAACATGTTTCTGAAGACGTTGGGTTTCTTCACGTCATCGAGAATATACATGTGCTCCTCGATCTCCAGCAGATTATTGCCGGGATTCATGGAGACCGGACGATTGGTAAAGAGTTCTTCCTCAAACTGCTGTTCCATGTTCTGTTTTCCTCCTCAGCCGATCTTTTGGGACTCCTCATATCCCGTATCATATCGACTCGTATTATTGTATACAATCGTACAATGATATGTCAAGTCCCCCGCCTCGTCGACAAATAAAAACTGTGATCACATCCTGCCGCAAAAAACGGGATGAAATCACAGTTTGCATTTTTATTGAGTGTCAAAAACGCATCAGGCGGCTCCCGCAGTCTCTCTGCGGGATGTCTTTCTTGACCTGGGCTTCCACAGGAAACATACGATAGCCAGGAGGACACAGCCGGTCACCACAAACCACTTGGGATGGATGGACTTATCTCCCGTTGCCGGGGACTCATCCAGCTTGGCGTTTCCGTCGTGGAATACCAGTTTTTGGGCTCTCATCACCGCGGTATCCGCAGAACCGCCGTTGGTGTAAACATAGACGCCCACCGGTGAGAAATGATCCGTGGATAAGGTCAGGCGGATGGGGTTTGCATCGATATCCGTCTTATAACTGACTTCCTCCAACTGCCCTTCTTCGTCCGCCGTTACGATGTGAACGGTTCCGTTTACAAACAGTCTTTCCGGAAGATCAAAGGAGATCTCGATCTTCTGTTTTCCCAACTTCACGATGGGGATGGTGTCCGTTTCGTCATACAGGACCATATCCAGCGGGATCAGGTTGGCAGGGACTTCCGAACCGTAAGCACTGGTATACCCGGCGGAGATCACGTTGGCCGCATCAAAACTGTCGCTGATATGAAGTACAAAATTCTCGGTGCTTCCCTCAATCTTTGCGGTAATGGTCTGGCCGTTTAAATACGTGCTGCTATTCACAACCCTGACGCTGCCCTGGCTGTCATCTTTCTTTCTGCCGGATAAGGCACTGGCATCGGACTGATACGTCGTACTTGCGATCTTGTAATTATACCCGTCAATGGTAACGTAAGACGGCAGTGGAACAACGTTTGTCCCTCTGGAGATCTCACTCACCGGAGTCAGGGTATGGGAAGGATCATCCTTGGTAAAGAACACACCGAAATATCCTGGCATGTCAGCATCTGCGATGGTGCCTTTCTGATCCTTTTGTGCCGATGCTTCCGTGATCACCGCATAGGGGTAGTTCCGGATAGCATAGGTACGTTCCGATGACGAGGATAGCCGCTGGGAGGATTTTTCCGAAATAACTGTAGGCAGATCCGTCCCAAGGAAGGTAATGGTGTTACCCACCGGCGTAAACAATGCTGAGTCCGCATCCTTATCAAGACATCCAAGTCCCATGTATTTCACGGAGGCCGGGATGATGGGATTCTGAACGGGACAGCCGGCAAAAGCTCTGTCTGCGATCTTCACAAGGCCGTCATTTAACTGCACCGTCACCAGATTGGAACAATCCTCAAAGGCATTTTCTTCAATAGAGATCAGGCTGGAGGGCATGATCACGGAAGTAAAAGTCTCAAGTCCCGCAAAGGCTCCTGCACCGATGTGCTTGACTCCTTCGGGGATGGTCACTCTGCTGTCCATTCCCTTATAGGCCACAAGGATACCGTCACCCAGGATCAGATAATCTGAATTCCGGTCCGCTTTCCAGTTCATCATATACGCCGTATGATCCAGGGCGTATCGTTCGATCTTCGTCACCGTAGACGGAATGGTGATATCCGAAAGGTTACCGCAATGATAAAAGGCAGCATAACCGATAGTCGTTACGGAATTCGGAATGGTGACCTGAGAGAGGGAACTTCTTGCAAATGCAAAATCACCGATGGAAGTCACTCCCTCCGGTATCTCAAAGCTTGTTAATTCTTCGTCCCGGTAATAGGCCTGATGCACCACCTGATTGCGGTAGATCGTGTACTTGGGAAGGACAAAACCTTTGTCATCCGCATCGCCGTTTAAGGCATGGTTGATGGCATCAATGTTATCCGATACCGCCACTTCCTCATCGGAAGTGATCAGAGCGGATCCGGACAGGGATGCGGAATTTCCATCTGCACCCGTCTGCTCTCCCGTTCCACCGCTTCCGTCGACAGTATTTACGGCAGGCGTGGTATTAACAACCACATCATCATGGGTTGCAGACTGCTGTAATACGCCGTCTTCGATCACAACCCGGTTATTGCTGGTGGAGTTTGCATCCCGTACTTTCTGTCTAGAATTGTCAATGAAGAGGACCGCCTTATTGCCGACGATCTTAGTAGTTGCCAGGGTCTCTCCGGAGGCACGCATGATGATGGCATACTCTCCGTCGGAGCTCTCTGTTTTACGGTCAGAAGTGCCGCTTTCCTCGGAGGAATCTTCTACCGCATCATTACCGGACACATCCTCATCAAAATCACTGACACTGCCGTGAATGGCAACCACGCCTGAGGTACCGGTATCTTCATATTCAATTGCATCTACGTCACTGGCGTCACCGTACAGTTTCACACAGCCCTCAAAGGCTGTTTCATGAACGGTAGGCGCACCGGCATAACTGACCTGCTCTAAATTGATACAATCCTGAAAGGCCCGCATATCAATGTATCTGACACGGACCGGGAATTCCACGTTCTTTAATCCCGTACAGCCGGCAAAGGAATAAGCCGGGATCGTTACCACGTTTAAGGGGAAAGTCACCCCAGTCAGAGAGGTGCAGCCCCAGCAGGCAAAAGGCCTGATCTCTTCCACCTTGGAAGACATGCTTAGCTGTTTTCTTCCGCTGCCCTGAAGCACCTCAACGAGTACGGAATAATCGCTTTTATAGATCGTTCCGTTTTCGCACAGGTATCTTGCTCCCTTGGCAAAGGACACGCTGGCAAGCTTTTCGCAGCCGGCAAAAACGCCGTTTCCAAGATCGGTAAGCCCCGTACCCTTAATGGTCACATCTTTCAGGTTCGTACAGTTGGAAAATGCCGTGTCCGCGATAGAGACAACGCTTTCCGGGATCTGTACCGATGTCATCATGGTATTTCCCGCAAAAGCATTCTCCCCGATGGAGGTTGCTTCATCGGGGATAATGATCGTGGTTGCATTGCCCACGTATTTAACGACCTGTTTGCCGGACATATAGAAGTCGGCAGGATTGCTCACAGTTTCCGCAAAAACAGTCTCGGCAGGGATCTGGGATACGATCAGTGCCGTGATCAGAAGCAGTATG
>JAFUUM010000155.1 GCA_017477805.1 Lachnospiraceae bacterium | reverse complement strand
CTCGGAAAGAGCTTCATTCCAAAGTGCCATCAGCGCATCTTCCCGCAGGGGATCGCCTTGGGTCCGCATATCGACGCCCCGCAGATGTGCATCCGCCACATAGTAGATCTTATCCGCCCGGAGGCAGTTTTCGAAGGTCTCAAACCACTCCCGGATCCGTGCTTTTGCCCCATCGATCTCAAAGTCATGACAAAGCAATTCCGGCAGATAGGTGATGACAAAAGTGATGTTCGCATCAAAAACATGATAGGGCGATGCAGGATCGAGCATCGCCCCCAGTTCGTTTCCGTATCCTTCGCTTTCAAAAACAGCGTGCTCGCTCTTTTTCAGCATGCGGATCATGAAATTAACGTTTACGTTTGATAAAACCGCCAGTTTCATTCTTACTGTTCCTTACCTCGTTCATCAGGTCGGGGACCGCCTGCGGGACCCCCGGGCATGGCAACACCATGTTTCTTCATGGCCATCTTCAAAAGCACAGGCTGGATCAGAAAGATCAGTACAAAGCCTGCAACAAAGCAGATTGCCAGAGAAGATAAGAACATAGGCAAAAACGGGATCTGCGCTTTTCCGCCGCTCATCATCATGGCCATGCCGTACGCGATGACCACCATCATAAGAGTGATCACCGGGGTGTAGATCAGATCGGAAAGCAGGCTTTCCACGCATCTTGTCCCGATCTTTCCGGGCTGCATATTCCGCTTTCTCGTAAAGTCACCGGTGATTTTTCCCACGGGAATAAGAAAACCGATGATCAGACTGACGACAACGCTGACCGCGAAACTGATGAGCCAGCCCACGGGGGTAAAATGACCGGAGGTCAGGGTACCCACAAGGGACAGGCAAAAGCTCATGATCAGTCCCATCCACAGTGCCATATCTCTGCCGATTTTTTTCATCTTCTCCTGCATACTCTCTTAACTCCTCTGTTCGTTATTCGTCCATCTGCTTTTTGCTCAAAATGCCTTCTCCGACCTTGTAAAAGGTCACCCAGCTGCCCTTGTGCTTTTTGCTCTCGTAGGTGCAGCTGTCTGCCTGCTTATACAGCTGGTCAAAGGTCAGGCGTTCTTCCGCAGTCCTGCAGAAGGTAGCACCGATACTGACGTTTACACTCTGCTCATCAAGTCCCTCGATACGGATCATCCGGATAGCATTTAAGAGTCTGTCGATCAGAGCATGTCCGCTCGACTCGTCAAACACCTGAGGCAGAAATGCCGCAAATTCATCGCCGCCAAGGCGCATGACGATATCCTGATCACGGAGTACACGTGTCATGCAATCGGCAATGGCGATCAGAACTTCATCACCCATGTGATGACCGTAATTGTCGTTAAAAGTCTTGAAATTGTCCACATCCATCAGGAGGAACATACCGCCGGGGCCTTCCAGCAGCTGATGGCGGATCTTGTTTTCACCGCTTCCCCGGTTATTGATCCCGGTCATGCGGTCGGTCTCGGACAGATACTGGAGCTGGTCTCTGGCACGTTTTTCTTCGTCGATGACCTCCACCATCCAGAGGACACGTTTGATCCTGCCCTGAGCTTCCCGCTCCACAACAATGAATCTGCCACGGCACCACCGTTTTCTCGAACCCAGGAATTCTCTGGTCATGGTGTCGGTATTCAGCATCCTGTCATTTAATGTGGACAGATCCGTGAATTCCAGCATGTCTTCCCTGGAGAGTTCATCCGTTAATGTCTCGATAGCCATCTTCATGGTAGCGCTGGCACTTTCCTTCTGCTTGCCCCGAAGGAGTGCGGACAGATCTCCCACCATGCAGTTGATCTCTTCGTAGGTGTCACCTATCATATCGATCTTATGCATGGACACGTAGACACCGGAAATGGATTGGAGGTTTTCGTTGATGTCCTCCGCCACCATCCCGCGCTTGGTAATGCTGATCATGGCTCCAACGATAAAGATCAGGCCGATGACACAGGTGATGACGCCGAAAACCACCAGTTTGTAAACTCCCGCCAGCATCACGTTGGCATCGCACACGGAAAGCACATACCAGCCGCCGCCGATCACCCTGGTGAACACCATAAACTGATCGTTATAATACGTCAGGCGGAAGGTGCTCTCCTTGTTGATCAAGAGTTTTTTTGCAATGATACTCCAGACTCCGCATTCCTGTTCCAGATAGTTTTTGTCCAGTTCCACGGGATCGGAATGTGCGACTACCGTACCGTCCTCATCCAGGATCACAACAACACCGCTCTTTTGTCTGGCACTGATCTGCTCGGTGATGGTCTGCATTTCGTTGATCTTAAAGTCCATGGCGATGACGCTCTCGCCGTCGGAAAGCACCTTTGAAATGGTCATGATGCGGTCGCCGGAATAGCTGTCGATATAGGGGGCCACATAGGTTGTTTCCCCGCCTGCTTCCACAGCATCAACATACCAGGGGCGCTCTGTTGGCACATATCCCTCTTCGGGTACCCAGCCGATACCGTCCATGTAAGTCCCGCGGACATAGCCATATACGCCTTTCGTATACAGGGCGATATTCTCATCCAGAGAAGAGCTCTCCCGTTCCAGAAAATCCAGGATGATGCGATCTTCCGCATGGACCCGGATGAGTTTGTCCACGTTATAAGCAACGGAATCCAGCATGGCAACACCGTCAGCCAGATAATTGTCGAAATCCAAAACAAACTCCATCACCTGTGCATCGCCGCTATACTCCACATTCTGTATAGCAAGGCGGGACACGGTTCTGAAGTTCATGTACAAGAGCAGCAAAAACAGAACGGGCCACAACAAAAACAGCACCACGTGGCGCATTCCGACTCTCAGGATATGTCTTTGTAATTTTCCCTGTCGTTTGCGGAATTTCTCCCTCAAAGACTGTTCCATATCACATCTCGCCCTCACCGGTTGATCGAACGAAAAATACCATCCTTAATTATACGGAAAAAAACCGTGGCATTCAACCCCAACGAGGGGCCTCCGTGCCACGGTATTTACTGATCTTACAGCAGTTTCAGGATCCGGTCCCGAACCGGATCCATATGGGCATCCGCGATGCCGAAATCCATCTCCTTATAACTCCAGGCAGCGCGTCCGATCTTGTACTTTTCAAAGCAGGCGCCGATGTTTTCATACCACTTCAGGCTGTCCTCGGGAGAGGCCAGATTGATGACGCCGTATTCCCCGCAGTAAAGGGCAACGTTTCTTTCATTGGCCACGCGAACGGCTTCTTCCATGTACTGTTCAAAGTACTCGATGCCAAGTTTCTTTTCGGGATCATCCACCGTCAGTTCTTCCGGACGATTTCCAAGCTGTGCCTGTGCGTTATCCGCATAAGTCTTATAGGACGAATCAAAGGCCATCCGGAAAGAAGTGTCCATGGAAGGGATCCAGTGTGCACCCTGATGGGTAAAGATCAGAGGCTCATAGCAGTGGAAATTGTAAATGATATTTTCATCATAAGGAGCCTGCAGATCCTTTAAGGCCACAATGCTGTTGTTGTAATATCCGCCAACAAGGATCCTGATGGTGGGAGTGATGACACGAATGCGTTCAATACAGGTTTTGGAAACGCGGTTCCAGATGTCGCAGTATTCCTTCTTCGTCACTTCGTTTAAGAGTTCAAAACAGAGTCTGTCTTCGTACTTTCCGAACCGGGTGGCAAACTGCTCCCAAAGCTTGTAAAACCGCTCCTGGTACGCTTCGTTTTCGAAAAAGCCCCCTTCCTGCTCACCGTCGTCAAAGCTGTAGCCGAAGGTCTTATGAAGATCCAGTACCATGTTCAGATTGTATTTTCCGCACCAGTCGATGGCTCTCTGGATATAGGCAAAGCCCTCTTCTTTGTAGGTTCCGTCTTTTTCTTCCACCAGGTCATAGTCCACGGGAACACGGATATGATCCAGTCCCCATTTTCCGATGGTCTCAATGTCCTTTTCCACAATAAAGGTCTCATAGCGTTCCTTTGTGTGGTTACACTGGGAAAGCCAGCCGCCTAAGTTGATGCCGTGGATATAGCCTTTGAAATCTTTCATCGTTGCCCTCTCTTTCAAACCTCTGTTGTCATTTTGTCCCATAGACCAGGAACTGTTCATCCTCATAGATCTTCACCAGTTCCGGATACGCTTCCAGCACGCAGGACGGGTCTTCTGTCTTCTCGCACAAATAGAAGAAACGTCCCGTGGGGCGCGTATCATCGTGTGCCGTCTCCTGCATCCATTGATGTGTTACCATTTCGGGATTTTTGATATCCCACATCTCAATCCTTCCATCGGAAAGCTCGGTAACGGCGTTGGCACACCAGAAACTTGTGGCTATGCCCTGGTTGTATCCCTGGATAGCCAGCCAATCGGAAATGGCATACATAAGCGGTTTTGCACGGTAATAATGATAAGGCCCATTATATTCGTTTTTCATGGTCCCAAGAGAAGTTATGCATACCACCGCGCAAAACAGGCCACAAGCCAACTTACGTCCAAAGGGAAGTACATACTTCTCCGTTCTGAGATCCAAAAGGATCAGGAACAGACCAAAAGGAACCACCGGCTGAAAATATTGTATTTCTCCACCCACATAGGAAAATACAAAAACGCAGAACCCAACGCTGAATGCAGAGATCACCGTCAGATATTGTTCCAACACCTGCAATCTGTTAAACCGTACAAACAGCCGAATTGCACATACAAGGGTTGCGATCCCCACAAGAACCCCAAGAAGAGCAGCCACTCCCTGTAAGGAAAAGACCTTTTTGCCCGATGCATAACCGAACGACCAGATGTAGTCGAGGAGCATCTTGAACATGGAGTCGCCACTGACCTTCTGCTCGTTATAGGAAGTGAAATAGTAATATTTGCTCAATATCGCGGAATTTACGATAAATCCCAAAAATGAGGCAATAGTTGCTGCAAAGCCCATGATGACAACTCGAAACTGTGCGCTGCGAAGGATTGATTCCTTTTTTTCGGCATTGCCCCGGATAAACATAAGAAGCATAAATGCTATTGCCAACAGATACGGAGCATAAAAGACCATCAGTTGTTTCACTCCGTTTAAGCCGGATGCCAATCCCAAAAGGATCAGGAGCACTAGTTCCGGCAGCCATTTTTTCTCTTTCTTTGCAGCACTGATGGTAAGTGCCGTAGAATACACGGAAAAGCAGATATAGGGGAGATAATATCCCCCAAAGATCGTCTGCCAGAAATACCAGCCTCCATGGGGTAAAAGACAGATTGCAGCCGCAAATACCGCAAAGTTTTTTAAACCCACTGCGCGAAAGATCAACATGACACCAATTGCGAAAATCAGGAGTGCCAACGCCATTCCGATGGTTCGGGCCACCAGCCAATTATGCGGTGATAGAAAGAGACCGATCCGATAAAGGATATTGGTCTGAAAAACTTTCAGTTCCGTGCTGTAATACCAGTTCTTTGAAAGCCCCGTGATGGAGTGTTCTCTGTTCAACAGATCAGCCAATAAAAGTTCCGATGCCATATCAGAATCCAAAAGGAACCGTCCGTTTTTCAGCAGAAAGCGCAGATCATTCAGATAAACCCCCAGAAACAATATCCAGGATACGATCTGACTTATTCGAGATTTCAATTTCATACCTTTACTCCTTATATCTATCGTTCAAAGAACCTGATCATGGGTTCTTTGTATTTCTTTGAATAGGGATGCTCCCTCAGAGGGAGGTTGAAACGGTTTGAGCCGATGAGTACCGAGGAAGGATGGGTAAATTCTTTAAAGCCCCATTCTCCGTGGTACGCACCCATACCGGAATGGCCCGTGCCATTAAAGGGAACACCTTTGACCATCATGTGGAT
>JAFUUM010000154.1 GCA_017477805.1 Lachnospiraceae bacterium | reverse complement strand
GAAGGTATATGAACTCTTAAAACAGGAAAAACGGCAGCCCTCTGAAACTGCCGGGACCGGGAAGATCTGTCCCGTCTGCGGAAATGACATGAAAAAAAGGTCCGGAAAATTCGGCACCTTCTGGGGCTGCTCGAGTTATCCGGGATGCAGATATACGGAAAACATATAGGGGGGTAGAACATGATCCTTTTTATCAACGCATGTGTAAGAACGGAATCCAGGACAAAAAGACTGGCGGATGCATTGTTGTCCCACTTATCCGGAGAAGTGCAGGAAGTGGATCTTGCAAAGGTGGATTTCCCCGTGGCGGATGAAGCTTTTCTCTTAAAGCGTACGGAACTCCTTACAAAAGAAAAATGGGATGATCCCATGTTTGACCTCACAAGACAGTTCCGGGAGGCGGATACCGTGGTGGTGGCAGCACCCTATTGGGACCTGTCTTTCCCCGCTTCGTTAAAGCAATATTTTGAGCAGATCAACTGCATGGGCATCACCTTTACGTACACCCCGGAAGGAACGCCCCTGCCCATGTGCAAGGCAAAGAAACTCTACTATGTCATGACCGCCGGCGGAGCCCTTCTGCCCATGGAATTCGGCTATGGTTACGTCAAAGCCCTGGCGGAGAATTTCTACGGCATTCCCGAAACCCATCTCATCAAGGCCGTTGGGTTTGATATTGAAGGAGCAGATATTGAGAAGATCCTGCAGGATGCCATTAAGGAGATGGAAGAGGAACTCTTTGCGGAGAAAAGCACCGGGTCCCGCATCCGTCTGATCCAGGGATCCTGCGCAGCTCAGGAAGCGGACGTCATCGTCAATGCCGCCAACAGAGATTTGAGAGAAGGCATGGGCATCTGCGGTGTCATCTTCGGAAAGGCGGGAAGTCACAAGCTTCAGACCGCCTGCAACAAGATATCCACACCGCTGCAGGATGGGGATGCGGTGATCACCCCTTCTTTTAACTTAAAGAATGCCAAGGCTATCATCCACGCCGTGGGACCGGATTTTAGGAGAAACAAAAACGCCGTGGATAAGCTGTTTCTGGCCTATTACAATTCCCTTGTGGTGATGAAGGCGAACGGTTATCACAGCATTTCCTTCCCCCTCATCAGCGCCGGGATCTTCGGAGGGAGCCTGGAAAATCCTTCGGCCGTATCCGCCGAAAAGTGCTGCGAAGCCTATCTGAAATTTACGGAGGATTTCCCGGATTATCAGGTGGATGTGATGCTCTGCGCCTACACCGCAAGAGAGCATGAAGCCGCACTGTTGGAGTTCTTCCGCTATAACCTTCCCAACTGCCTGGATCGTTTTAATCCCGGCGGAGATGGCGTTGTACCGGTAAGAAATTAGGCCCCTTACTGTTTAATCTAATTTCGAGATCAGTTCTTCACGGATCCGCTCCACCTGGTCAATGGCATGTGCACATTGAGAACGGGCTTCGCTGATCTTGGATTGAACCAGGATATCCGTCAGAAAACCGTCGAAAACGAAATCGGCAAAAGAGAGGAATTCATTGATGTGGATGGAACTGTATCCGCTGACATCACGAAGTTCTTTACTGAAGCGTTGAAGCGCCATCTTGGCTGCTTCGATCTCCTGCTCCGCAT
>JAFUUM010000153.1 GCA_017477805.1 Lachnospiraceae bacterium | reverse complement strand
GCGGCAGTCATTTAAGGCTCTGTGGGCGCCCTCCGTGGAGATCCCGTAGTGCTCCGCAAGATCGGTCAGGGTATGATGCGGCATTTCCGGCAGGCAGACTCTGGAAACATCCAGCGTATCCACGTAGTCGTTCCCCAGGGTCTTGCCCCAGAAATCCAGGGCATCCCGGTACAGGAACTTTAGATCAAAGCAGCGGATATTATGGCCCACAAGGACCGCATCGCCGATAAACTCCAGAAAGTCTCCGAAGGCCTCTTCAAAAGAGGGACTGTCCGCCACCATGGCATCGGTGATGCCGTTTACTCTGGATGCGGGTGTGGGGATGTGCATGCCGGGATTGACTAATGTAGAGAATTCTTCGATCACTTCTCCTCCCGCAACCTTTACGGCAGAGATCTCCACCACCCGGTCTTTTACACAGGAGATCCCTGTTGTTTCCAGGTCAAAAAGGAAGTAATCCTCCACGGCGGTATTTCGTTTTTTTCCGGGTACATTTGACAACATTCTTATTCTTCCTCGTAACACTCAAATTCAATATCTTCCTGCTATCTACAATACTACTTTGTGGTATCATATGAAAGTGGTTCAAAAACAAGGAAAGAGATGAAAGCAACATGAAAACAAAACAGATCGCACTGCTTTTTGCAGTGACCACGTCAGTCCTTTTTACCGCGGGATGCGAAGGCCTCACGCTCCCGGGTGCCTTCGGGGATCCTCCGGAAAAATGGACGGACAGCTATGAAACGGAAAGTTCCGAGGAAGCGGAAATCCCGGAAAAAGAAAACCCCTCCGAAACCACAGAAGTCACGGAAACATCCGAAACTGCAGAAGATACCTGGGGATACGAATTATCCGGTGCGGAGCTGGCAGATCTGACCGAGGTCTTCAACACCCAGGAATACTACGGATTTTTGTTAAAACCCTTCAGCAGCCCCGAAGACATCGACTGGGATAAGGTTTTAGAGAACGGTGCCGGCATCTCCGCAGAGGCTTCCGAAGCGGAAGTTCAGGAATACCGGGAAGTCACCCGGGATATGGACTATTCCTCCATGGCCACGGTGATCACCATCAGCGAAAAGGATCTTGCGGAGTATCTGCACGATCATGCAAAGGTAAAACTGGATCGCCGGAACCTGAGACTGAACTGGAGATATTTTGAAGACACAAAAGCCTTTTATCACGTTCACTGGTCCTATCAGGAAGAGGATGCTCACTATACCTGCGTAAGCGGAAAACACCACGGCGATACATACACCCTGGAATTCCGAAAAGATGACAGTTCCGAGGCCGGTAATGATGCCAACCGCATCCTGACCGTTGTGGAAAACGGCGGACATTACGTGATGCAGTCCAACGAGTTTTTATGGGGAAACAACTGTGATCCCGACCACAGTTTCGTCAAAGTGGAACTGGTGCCCGGAGACGGGGTTCTCGACCTGATGATCTATCCTCCCAGAGGAGATTCGGATTCCTGCGAAATGTACCTTGTAAAGGACGGAAAGAGCGTCGATTACAGCAGGCTTTACTGCTCCACCGGCGATAACGGTGAATACCTGACGGAGATCTCCGAGATCGCCTTCTTCGACTTCAACGCAGACGGTTTCAAGGATATCTGCATCACCGGGTTTTCCGGGACCGGAACGGAACTTGTGTATTTGGATGAGTCCATCGATAAAAACTATACCTACGAGTCCCGCTTTGACCTGGAAGACTGGTTTTATGCTAATATGGGCAACGGTTACACCGTAAGGACCATCAGGGAAGCACTGCTTGGGGATAACACCGACGAAGTTTACGCGGATTACAAAGAGGCCTATGCACAACTCATCAAGCTGGCGGAGATGAGCGGGAATCATTATTCCTACGACCTCATCGACTGCGACGGAGACGATATCCCGGAGCTGATGATCGATGGAACCGGTTATCAGGTGTCTCTTTACTCTTTTGAAAACGGCCATGTCCACACGCTGATGCATCAATGGGGCTACGGTGCCGGCGGTAATTCCGGATATTCCTACGCTCCCGGCAAAAACGTGTTTTATAATCACAATCAGGACTATGCCGGAGCCATCCACTACGAGTCCTACATGACTCCAGAAGAGGGTACGGAGATCACAACGGCTTACTACAAAAAGGCCTATTTCTTCAATGATGCGGACGGGGACGGTTACCCTTCCGATGACGAACTGGAAAACTCCGATTTTGACGAGTACCGGGTCGACTACTACTGCTGTTTCGACAGAAATATGTCCGAGGACAAGATCAAGGACGCCATCGCCGAATACGAAAGCTATGATTTCGTAGAGATGTTTGGCCGGATGTCCTATGAAGAAGTCATGAAAAAGCTCGGAAAATAAATAGGACATGAAAAAGCCCACACCCAAATGCGGTGCGGGCTTTTTGTTACCTGTGGATCACTTTGCGGCTTCCGTACTTTCAGCCGTCGGATCATATTCCAGAATATCCCCGGGCTGACAGTTTAGCGCATCACAAATCGCTTCCAATGTGGAAAAGCGAATGGCACTGATCTTGCCGGTCTTCATCTTTGAGAGATTGACATTGGTCACTCCGACTTTCTCGGAAAGTTCATTCAAACTCATTTTGCGGTCCGCCATCACGCGGTCCAGTCTCAATACGATCTTTCCCATGGCAGCCTCCTATAAGGTCTCATCTTCGTTTTTCTGCAGTTCGATACCGTAACCGATGATGGAATGTACGCACCAGAAACTCAGTGCAACAATGGCTGCAAATCCAAGGCTCTCCATTGCTACCATAACGGTAGTCAGGATCGCGGTAACCTTTAATCTCTTCTGGATGCTCTCCGTAAAAGGAGTATCGCTTTCTTTCAGTTCCACGAATACCTTTCTGATGACAGCCACCAGGAACGCTGCCAAAGCAACCACAACCGCCGCCACGAAGCAGTTCAGTGCTCCCCAGATCATAACGTTGTCAATGCCAAGTCCGTTCAGAAAATCAAAGCCTTTTCCTTCCACGAAGGACTCTTCGGAAATGGGTGCGTGGATCCTTACGCTTCCGTTCTCATAGATGACTGTTCCGTCAGCCTTGTCCTTTGCCCACAGACAGATGCAGCCGCTTACCAGAGCAATGATGGCGCACACCGTTAAGATGGTGCGAATGACATTCAGTACCGTTGCTGTTACAGATGCAGATTTTTTGATCTTTGCAATTTTCGTGTTTTCCATGATGATCTCCCTTTGCCTTTCAAGCTGTTGTTTTCTTTCCGTAAATTGTAAATCGAAATGCAACCTTTTCGATCAACATACCTTTCATTGTAATTGCTAATGCATATATGGGGAGAGGTTGCTTCTCCAATTATAAGAACCTGATCAATTAGTTGATCGGGTTTCTTTTATGATATCCTTTGTTTCTGTGTCGGCGGGCAGAAATGGAGGATACTTTTATGTCTAACTTTTTTACCTATGCAGAACGTATATCTCTCCAAAAGTTTCTTGGAGAGGGTCTGACTTTTAAGGAAATAGCCCGCACCCTGGGAAAGGATCCCTCGACCATCTCGCGTGAAGTACGTAAACATATGTCGCAGGTCGCTACCGGACGCCCGGGGTATCCTTATAATCCTTGTAAGCATCGTAAGAGCTGCAGAGTCAAAAACCTGTGCAGCAGAGGTGATTGTCATCGCCAGTCTGTACAATACTGCAAGTTATGTCCGGATTG
>JAFUUM010000152.1 GCA_017477805.1 Lachnospiraceae bacterium | reverse complement strand
GGTGATGCTTTTGGTCATGATGGTTCCGCTGTTGCTGTCTTCGGTTTCTTTGACACAGGAGGAACCGACAGCCAATGCGACAGCCGCAGAGCTTGTGGAATATGCGCTTTCCTGGGTGGGGGTCACCAAGTATGTATGGGGAGGCGGCCGGGCATATGAGACTGACTGGCAGGACTATACGGACTGCTCCGGATTTGTGCACGGCGTCTTCTCACACTTCGGGTTTGAGATCGGCGGTGACACGGTCTCCATGGAAGGAAGCGGGACACTTGTCGATACCAACAGTATAGACAAGGCTCTGCCTGGAGATATCATTCTGTTCTTTACGGGAGGGATTGCTTCCGGCAATTCCACACATGTTGGGATCTATATCGGGAATGGACAGATGGTTCACTGCACCGGGAGCAGGTCTAATACGACACCTGAAACGGCAGGACCTGGAGTCATGGTGACAATGGTTTCCTATAGCTCCAGGCAGTATCAGGTGAGAAGGATCATTCCGGAAGGCGCAACCGGCGGTGTTGGAACCGGGGGCCACAGGGTCGATCCAACCAATTATTCCGTGGCGGACCTGCAGTTGATCTGGGCGATCGTAGCACAGGAAGACAACGGTTCTTACGAGGGAGCCCTGGCAGTCATCTCTTCCGCCATGAACCGTACGGAGTCGTCAACCTGGAGTTATCTGGGAAACACGGCGATGAAGCAGCTTTGTGCCCCGGGCCAGTACTGTTACAGCAATGACCATTACTGGGAAGCAAGGCTTGGCGGCAATGTACCCGAATATGTCAAGCAGGCAGTGAATGACTGTCTGAAGAAGGGAATCAGAAACCATTCCTTTACAAGCTTCAGAAGCACGAAGGGTAAAACAACCGGACCAAATGCGGTCCAGATCGGAGGAAACTGGTTCTTTGGAAACTAAGGAGGCGATCAAGTGAAACACAAAAAGGTATTGGCACTGCTTATAAGTGCTGGTCTCTCAGCCGGAAGCCTTCATGGCTGCAGCCTTATGCCGCAGACAGCATTCGGAATGGAGACACAGGAGCAGGAAGAGGCAGGAGAGGATATGACAGATGGAACAGAGGAGAACGCACAGAATCCGGCGCCGGCAGATGAGATGCCTGCCCCGGAGGAAGGAGAGAAAACGGGATCGGAAGAAATCGTCCTTGAAGCGGCGCAGGAGGACAGCCCCGGCACAGATGAGGGATCAGCGCAGACAACTGATCCGGATGGAGCGGACATGGAACCGCCGACGGCAGCAGAGGGGGGCGGCGGTGACGAAGCGCATTCTTCCGATGAAACTGGCACGTCATCCGGGCAGGAGACGGTGGCGCCTTCGCCGGAGGAACCATCAGATCATGCCGGCAGCAGTGCCCCGGAAGAGACGGACGGCATACAGGAAACAGAACCTCCGGTATCCCAGCCGGCAACGGAAGAGACAACAGAGAAACCTTCCGGGACTGGTCAGCAGGGGAGTCCCGGAGATCAGCCGCAGTCTGAGCCGGGAACCGAGACCGAAAGAATAACGGAAACGCAGGATGACCTGCCGGATCCTGAAAGCGAGACTGCAACGGAAGAACTGCAGACGGAGGAGCCGGTAACAGAGACGGAAGAACTGCTGGCATAAGAAATCGAAACAGAGGTAGAAGAGGACCTTCTTGGAGGGTCCGGCTATGGAGGTGCTTACTACTCGAATGGAAGCTACTGGGACAAGAGCTGGTATTTCAAACGGGATTTTCGGTTTACCCAGGTTGATAAGGTTTTCGGAATTGCCGGCACCTCGCGGCTGGCAAGGATCTATGAGGCACCTGACACCGGTTCTGGAATAGTCGGGGAGATTCCTTATTTTGGTTTGGCTTATGTGCTGGATGAGAAAGACGGCTTTTATTACATCGAGTCCGGTGATGCCCGGGGCTTTATCCCGAAGGAAGACCTATCAGTAGGAGACCACACGGATGAAACGGTAAATCTTCTGGGTGAAGAAGCATTTGAGGAAGCGGATGCAGATGTGGAGATTCCTGATAATGCCGCATTCACTTTTACAAAGACCACTACGCATGATGTGGTGACAGAGAAGGACTACGCAATCACTTACATGTCCGGAGCCATTCTGGAGTATCCGAAGGATGGCGCAAGGACAGTCGGTGAGATCGGAAACGGCACCCTGGTATATGTGCTGGAAGATGCAGGCGATGGATGGCTGTTCGTGGAGTCCGGCGATGTAAGAGGATTTGTCAAAGCCTCGATGCTTCTTACAGGCGAAGGGGCAAAAGCTGTGACGGAGGATATGGGAGAGGGAACGATCTCTCTTGCGGAGGAAGTGATTACCCCGGAGGAGAACCGTTCCCTTTACTATACCCTCACCTCCGTGAAACCGGCTGTTGATCAGATGGGCGAGTCGGTATGCGAATATGCGCTGTCCTTTGAGGGAAAGCTCCCATATGTATACGGCGGGACAAGCCTTGGGTTCGGGGCGGACTGCTCAGGTTTCACCCAGAGTGTTTTTGGATGCTTCGGGATCAGCATTCCCAGGACTGCCCAGGAACAGGGGCAGAGCGGACAGGTGGTAAACGGACTTGAGGATGCAAGACCGGGAGACATTATCTATTACGGATCCGGGCCGCATGTCGGGATCTACCTGGGGGATGGTAAGGTGATCCAGTGCAGCGGCAATGAGAGCAACACTGCTTCGAATCCCGGAAAGGGACCGACAATCAGTGCAGCCGACTACATGCCGATCACATCCATCAGAAGGTACATCATTGAAACGCAGGGGACAGTACCCGGTATCAGTGAAAGCGGGACCCGGCAGGACGGATCTGTATATTCACAGGACCAGCTGGAACTGATCTGGGCAATTGTTGCGCAGGAAGACAATGGTTCCTATGAGGGAGCCCTTGCGGTCATTTCTTCCGCCATGAACAGAACCGAGTCAGAGCGGTGGAGCGGCTGCGGAGGGGATGCACTTACACAGCTGACCGCTCCGGGACAGTACTGCTACAGCCTGGATGACTACTGGAGGCCTCGTCTTGGAGGAAATGTTCCGGAATATGTGAAGCAGGCAGTCAACGACTGTCTCGTGAAAGGCATCCGGAACCATAACCACACGAGCTTTAGAAGCACGAAGGGAAAGACAACCGGCAATGACGCGGTACAGATCGGCGGCAACTGGTATTTCGGGACCTGACGGGAGGTGCAGATGAAAGACAGAAAAATGTATTACCTGACAATGATGGCAGGAATCCTGATCCTGACGTTCCTGGTGCCGGTTATAATTCGTGCTGCGTCACAGGCTTTTATAAGCCGTTTTGCTCCTGACGCTGCACAGGAACAGACGGAGGCAGATGAAGACCGCTACCGTGTGATGGAAGGCTATGCTGAAACGGAAGATGATGGCCGGTCACCTGAAATATCAAGTTCAGGAAGGAACAGCGAAACCGGAGAGAAGAACAGCGATGAGCAGCATGAGCATGATCCGGATCTTGTGAGAAAAGAACTGCAGGAGCAGAAGGAGCAGACGGACACCGAACTGTCTTCTTACCTTCGCAGACAGAACCCGGCTCTATCGGAGAGCCGGGCGGGAATGCTGGAAGCTTTCGCGGAAGGGAGAGAAGAGGCCCTGACAAAGGCAGTGGCTGATCATCTCTACGGCACTTATGGATCTTTGTATGACATTTCCGCTATCGATGTGGTGGACTTTATTGATGACAATAAAACAGAGCTGACCTGTCAGATCATGGTGACGGCAAAGATCGGAAGCAGGGAGTACTCCGAGTACTACTTTGCCACTTACAACAAGGCATATGACTTTTACAGCATTTATGCCTATCACGAATAAGGAGGAGACCGTATGTATAAGAAGAAAAACAGGATGCCTGTGATTGTAACGGGGGCAGCTGTCGGGGCACTGATCCTGGTTCTTTTGCTGCTTTCGCTGTTCACGAAGAAAAAGCCGGAGGAGCCGGTGGAAGAGACCGCAAAACACGAAGTGCTGATCTATAAAGCGACCGGCGGCAGTCTGGAATTTCCTGAAAGTTATCTGGAAAGCGAGAACGACACCGAGGTAAGGCTGTCCGTCGAGGAAGATGCCATGGTGACATTTATTGCCAAACCACAGACCGGTAAGATCTTTGGCGGCCTGACCATCAACATGGCAAAAGACATCAACCAGGAGATTTCTTATCTGGTGAACGATGTTAAGGGTGAGGATAAGCGTATCAATTTTGTAATGCCCCAGGGCGATGTGCTGGTAAACATGAAGTTTGTCACGGAAGAGGAAGCACAGGAGCAGACGTCTCCTGCGGATGAACCGGAGGAAACCGAGGCAGTAAGCGAAAAGACGCAGGAGGCGCCGTACGGGTTAACACTTCACGGACTGACCGGAGAGATCCTTGCATCGTACGATGGCGCATTTGATGATATCGCGTTCCTGCAGGCGCTCGGAGACGATCTTCACATTAACTCTGCCAGGAGCGAGTACCGTACGGTAACGGATGTGTACTTCTCCGACGAGGCATATGACGGTGAGAAGGAAGACGGGAAGGTTTACCATTACATCTACTTCAACAATGATCCCAGATGGCGTGTGCTTTCCACATACTTCAAAAAAGAGCGCACCTACATGTTTACGGAAATTCAGGAAGACGAGACAGAAAACACTGCAGCTGATGCTGACAGTAACACTGCAGGATCCACTGCAGGAACTGCATCCACATCCGCAACAGGATCCGGCAGCACGGGCGGTTATTCCCAGGGATCACCGGTTACGACTACAACATCTTTCGATATCATGCAGGTGTCAAAAACTTTACTGAAGTACGTTGGAGATCAGGACCGTTTTTATGAGGAATGCTTCCAGTACGTGCTTCTGAAGGGTGGCAGCGGCAATATCGTCGGAACCATGAGCAGCTATGAAATCCTTCCGGAGAAGGATAAGGCGAAGTTCACCATTACCTTAAGCACCGGCGGTGTGATCGAAGGATCCTACAACAGAAAGAAGGATGCCTACAGTTTCGGAGGACTGTAAAAAGATGAACCTCAACGGATAGAACATATTTTGAAGGAGCCGTCTCACCGGCTCCTTTATCATGCACGGACAAGAGAGGAGTGCAGATGAAAGAAGACATGATTAAGAAGGATAAAGACGAAATCTTGCAGGCACAGGATGACAATATGATTGATGGAAAAACCGACTGGACGGGGGAACATCCGGAGATTGAAGAAATCTCACTTGAAGATGATTCGCCCGGATTTGAGTGGAGATGGATGAATGACCGTTCCCTGATCACGAAGGCTGTCTTGCCGGCAGTCTGCTTATTGATCGGCGTGCTGATCCTGATCATCGCAGTTGTTTCTTCGGGAAGTTCCAAAAAGAGGCCGGTAAAGGAAACATACGTAAGCAGTGTTCCCAGAGAGGATACAGAGACTGCAGCAGATAAGGCGCTGAGTCCGGAAACAGAAGATATGGAAACCGAAGAGAACAATACCGAAAGCAAAGGTAGTGGAGCCAATGACAGACTGATGGAAGAACTTGATAAAATCCAGGATCAGCTGACGGAGACGAAGAACAGCCTTCAGTCCCTGCATGACACGATCTTTGGTGAAACAGGACAGGGAACCTCGCTTGGCTGTGTCACAACGGTCACGGGGTTTACCGACAGGGAGAAGAGGGAGATCGGTTTTCTGGAATCCGACTTTCTTAAGGATGCCGGGGCATTTCTCGCCGGGCAGCAGATCCAGACAAAGCGAATCATTATCGAAGACCGGATCGCCGGTTCATCCAGCGCGGCCGTTGCCTTTCAGGGAAGACTGGAAGGAAAAGATGATTATATCCTGGATGTAGTTTTTTATCCTGATCTTCCCGGAGAGTACATTTTCCTGCTCAGAAACGTGAAGGGCAATGAGAGGGGAAATAACGGTCAGACTGCGCAGGGCACTGATGGGCAGAGTACATCGCAGGTCTCCCAAAACAACAATTCGGCGCAGACAACGCAGGCGGAAGCAGCTGCGGTGCAGAATAACGAAAGCACACCGACTCCGCAGAATTCTTATGATGCCACAAATCTGGCAATAAAGAAGATCCAGGAGACACTGCTCAATTACATCGACAACCGGTACGAGTTTCAGTACAGCCTGTATGACTGGCTTTACAACCATGGGAAGAAGGACGTCGAATCAGCGACGGTCACGGATTACAGCATCGATGGCGATTCGAGGACAGCATCGATCTCACTGTCTCTTTCAGACGGGAGCAGCATATCGGCCGTGTATGACAAGACAGGCAACAGCTACAGTTTCAAGAGGTGAAGCGATGGGAGAAGAGCAGATCATCATTAAGGCCGGACCGGTCGGGATCGTACTTGGAAGCCGATCGAGGGAAGACATGGAAAAACTCCGTTTCCTTGTATCGCTTGCAGGAACGTATGAATACGTGCAAAACGGATCGTTGCGACTCCTTTGCTGTGACAGGCGAAAAGATGCTGACGATGCCCTGGCGGATCCGAAGGCAAAAAGCAGTACTGAGCTTTTAGGGGAGTTTGATGGACATTATTATCTGGCAGCAGACCAGGCCGGTGCACTGCATCTGATGAAAAAGCACCCCGGCTGCTTCAGGGTCGTGGATGAGTCTGAACTGCTTAAGCTGCTTCAAAAGATCAGCAGCAGTCAGGATGTGGCGGCAATGCGAAAGTATCAGAAGCTGCAGAAGCACATCGATGTCGGGACGGAGGTGAAATCGTCCTGACAGGATGAGTTTGGCGCAAAAATCACCAAACTGGCAATTACCAGTTTGGCTGCCATTTTTAAGGGGTCTCAGGGGCTTCCCCTGACAAGATGCGTTTGGCTGCCAAAGGCGTATCTTGCAGTTCGACCCGGGAAAATGATGGATGATTGATACAGTGATTGGAAATTCGGAGGAGAAGGAGAAAATGGCACAGGAAAAGGACAGAAACAGGACAATCAGGTTTACGGTACGTGTGAACGATCAGGAAGCAAAATGGCTGCGGGAAGCTGCATGGAGGGAGAAACGGAGCATTGCGGACTTTATTAGGAACCGGGCAATTTCCGGAGATCTTCCCAGGATCCCCGTAGAAGTATCGGAACTGATGAAACAGCTGAACTATGAGGTCAACCGGATTGGCGTGAATATCAACCAGCTGGTACGCAGTTACCACATTAACGGTTATCAGACCAGTGCTGAGAAAAGAAGGCTGGAAGAAGATCTGAAGGAGATCCGGTCTTTACATGTAAAGATCTGCAGCCGGCTTACGGAGATGGCGGATGGCAATCACAAAACTACTGCGCCTTAAGGAATGCAGCCGGGGAAATAAAGCGCAGCACCTGAAGAACAACATCCGGTATATCCTCAACCCGGAAAAGACACAGGGAGGTCTCAATATCGGAGGGAATGCCGGTGTTACCTGGGACTGGGTATACGAGACGATGGTGGAGAATAAGAGATACTGGCATAAGGAAGACGGATCGCAGGGGTTTCACTATGTAATCTCTTTTCCACCGGAAGCAGATGTCTCCATACAGACAGCGCATGAAGTCGCACAGGAATTTTGCAGCGAACTGCTTGGTGAAAACTATTATTACGTTTATGCCATCCATGACGATAAACCACATCTTCATATTCATGTGACTTTCGACAGCGTTTCGTGCCTGACAGGTTTGAAGTATCATTCCCCGCATGGGGACTGGGAAAAGAGGATCCAGCCCATTACCGCCGCAGTCTGCAAAAAGTTCGGACTGCCGCCCTTAACTTACGGCGAGGAGAGAGTGGGTGCTCCTTATGAAACCTGGAGGGAAAGCAAAGAAAGGCAAAATGGTGAGAAGACGGATCCGGACAGGGTTTCCTGGACGGACATCATCAGGGACGATATTGACGAGGCGGTAAGGAACAGTGATTCCTACGCCTCATTTCTGTCTTACCTTCAGGCCATGCATTACCAGGTCCGGGACGGCAAGTATCTTTCCCTGAAACCTTACGGGAAGCCGAAGGCAGTGCGGACCAGATCGCTTGGCCCGGGATACGGGAAAGAGGAGCTGATTGCCAGAATCAATGAAGTGAAGACGGTTGACCGCACGGAACCGTACGTTGTGTATGGGGATGTCCAGGCGATCCGGCTCCTGATGATCGGAAAGAGGGAGAAGAATAAAAACTTTCACCTGACACCGTTCCAGCGGCATTTCTATTACCGCTGGCGAAACACCTGCTTCATCCGCAGGCCGGAGCTTAAGGATGCATGGAAGTACAAAAAGGATGTGGTCCGGCTGAAGGAACTGTCGGAGCACATTACTTACCTCCTGGATCGTGATATCGGATCATTGGATGACCTTGCTGAGAGGCGGGCCGGACTTGAAACAGAGCGGAAAGCTGCAGGCACGGCCTTTAACTTCGCAAAAAGAAAACTCTACCGGAATCCGATGTTTGCCCTGGTGCGGGAGAGAAAGAGGCTAATTGAAAACAGAGAAGAAACCCGGGAAAGGATCCGGGAGCTTGAAAACCAGATCCTGGAGCATATGCCGCTTGAAAAGGCACTGAACCAGTATATGGAAGCACAGCGGGAATATGACCGGTGCCGCCTGTACTTAAAGGATCTTCGGCATGAGATCAAACTTCTTGAAGGCATCAGGCAGGAGGCAGAAAAAGAACGGCAGCAGACTGCGTCTGTACCGGGAGATGAAAAGAAGCAGAAGGGCATTGAAAGAAACCGTGATGTACCGGAGCGCAGACTTTAACAATGAAAAGAGAGGTGATCGGGTAAATGTCTACAGAAGCATTAACAGAGAAAACGTCTGAAGAGACAAAAACGGAGAGCGTAACGCCTGCCAAGGAGGAAGCGCAGAATAACAGTCAGATAGATGTTCCAGCAGACAGTACCGGGGAAACGGTGATCGGGAAAAAGGAGCGTTATGAGCAGCTGATTATCAGGCATGGCATTCCGGAACAGGAGAAGTTCATCCATAAACGGGAGCAGTTGTATCTGATGGTGGAGCAGATGCTCAGTGATGCCTTCATCGGGAAGGTGATCGATTATCCTTCGCAGACGATTGACCGGCTGCGGATGGCCGCATTTGTTGCCGGGGAGGATTTTCTGCTGAAGCAGCTTACGGATCAGGAACCGCAGGAAGAGCAGATCCGGGAGTGGATTGAAGATTTCATGAAGTCAACGAATGCGGAGGAAGAGACCGGACCAGCAAATTCTTCTGTCGAGAAGAGCCTTGACATCATGGGACGGCATATGGTTCGGCAGCAGGAAATAGCCAGTGCACAGATCACGCGGCTGACGGAATATATCAGACAGATCAATGAAATGGAGCGGGATAAAAACGAACGGGAGATTCAGAATCTGCGGGAAGAACACCAGAAGGAGCGAGAAAATGCGCAGAAGCGGATTGACCTTCTGTCTGATGAAAACTTCCGCCTGAGCATGAAGATCGAAGAAACACAGGAAGAGGCGAAAAAGCAAGCAGACCCCGGTCTGTTTGCGCAGAGGCGCCGGAACAGGGAGCAGAAGCGGAGGGAAGAGTTTATTGCTTCCGTCCTCGGAAACAGGGAGTTCTCCAGAGAACAGCTTGCCGTGATCGAACGGGTAGTTTCAAAAGACTTCTCCCTGCCTCAGCTGCAGAAGATCTGCGATCCGAAAGTGAAGCCGGAGAACATGGAACTGTTGGAAGCATATTACGAGAGGAGACGAATACATGTGTAAGAAGTCCGGGAAGGACAAGAAAGCAGATACCAGTAACCATATGGGACAGCAGAATGATCATAGGAAGCAGGAGAAGATGCTTGAGAGATTCCTCGCGGCAACGATTGAGGAGTTGATCCTTGCAATCAGTGAGCTGCCGGACGGCATCATTCTGGAGGTGTATTTCGATGATGAAGGATAACCTGGGACTTCCTATCGTGAGGGTGCGTTTGGAACAGGACCGGGCGATCGGAAAAGAGTCGGTCAATACACAGGATAAAGCGGTGGAATACATTATTCGCGAGTTTGCGGATCTGGACCGGGAAGTTTTTATGATCCTGAATCTGGATACCGCCTTACGTCCGATCAATCTGAACGTTGTCAGTATGGGAACGCTGAGTGAAACCATGGTCCATCCCCGGGAGGTTTTTAAGGCAAGTATACTCTCCAACGCCAGCAGCGTGATCTGCATCCACAATCATCCAGGCGGGGATGTCACTCCCAGTGATCCGGATATCGCCGTGACGAACCGTTTGACGGAATG
>JAFUUM010000151.1 GCA_017477805.1 Lachnospiraceae bacterium | reverse complement strand
TCTGTAAGCCTGATCTCGAATTATACATAAAGATGACGGAGCTGCTTGATGTAAAGGCAGAGGAGTGTCTTTATGTCGGAGACGGCGGATCAAAAGAGTTATATGCTGCCAGAGATGCCGGCATGCATCCGCTTCAGTGCACCTGGTTTCATGATCTGGCATTTGAGCCGCACATACCTTGTCCCATTTTGGATGAATTTGATCATGCCGGGCATCAATCGGATGTATTATCATTTTGCAAATAAGCTGATGGAAAGAACATAAAGAGGAGCGCACCACATTGCTGTGATGCGCTCCAAATCTATTTTGACAGTGTAAGTTTATAAAAAAATTTATAATTGGCAGAGTATAATGAAAATGCGTGATAAATGGGGAAGAAAGCGCGGAGAGAAAAAATGTTAAGCGTTCGAAAAGCGAGGCAGGAAGAGTTTGAGGTGATCATGGGGATCTTTCGTGCCGCCATGGAGCACTGCAAGGGATACGCGGACAATATCCGCATCGATACCCATGCGGAAAACAAGGTGATGCAGAGCGTTCTTGCAAAGCACGGTTTTTCCAGACGTGGTATCATTTATCTGAAAAACGGTGAACCACGGACGGCGTTCCAGTGGTGTGGAGAGTAACGATAATGGTACTGACTTTATTTTTGACCTTTGCAAAGATCGGCCTGTTTACTTTTGGCGGTGGTTACGCCATGATCTCGATCATAGAAAACATCTGTGTGGAGCAGAAAAAGTGGATCACCCACGATGAGATGATGGATGTTACGGTGATCGCGGAATCCACCCCGGGCCCCATTGCCATCAACTGCGCGACTTACGTCGGGTACAAGCAAAGAGGCATCCTGGGAGCCATTGCGGCAACCTTCGGGGTGGTGCTCCCTTCCTTTCTCATCATTTACCTGATTTCCAGGTTCTTGGATCACTTTCTGGAGATCCTCTGGATCGCAAATGCATTTAAGGGAATCCGGATCGCAGTGGGGATCCTGATCCTGGATGCCGGTTTGAATATGTTCCTTAAGATGAAAAAGAAACCGCTTCCCTGCGTGATCCAGGGTTGTTCTTTTACGGCTATGATGCTGATCAGCATCTTTGCCTGGAACTTTTCCTCCATCTTTCTGATGCTGATCGCTGCGGTGGTCAGCCTGACGGTTTTTGTGATCGAAGGCGTACCCGCTGGGAAAGGCGGTGAAGGAAAATGATCTATGTTGAACTTTTGATCGGATTTTTGACGGTGGGATTATTCTCCTTCGGCGGTGCTTACGCAGCGATCCCCCTGATCCGGGATGTTGTCCTTTCCTACGGATGGCTGGATGATGAGGCGCTGACGAACATGATCGCCATCAGCGAGAGCACGCCCGGCCCCATCATGGTCAATCTTGCAACCTATGTGGGCAGCAGCAAGGCGGGGCTCCTTGGCGGGATACTGGCAACCACGGCGGTGGTCCTTCCTGCCTTTTTTATCATCCTGATGATCATGATCCTTATGCGGAAAGCTCTTGGGAACAAGTATGTCCAGGCAGTGCTCCGGGGATTAAAGCCCTGTATCGCCGGGATCATTGCGGCCATGGGTGCCTATATGATCTTTAAGAACATGTTGTCGCCGCTGTTTGAAGAGACTGCGGATATGTGGCCGCTGATCCTGACCTTTGTTCTGATGCTGCTTTATTTTGGGTCACGGAAGGTGTTGAAAAAGAAAATGACTCCCATCATGCTGATCGTCGTTTCGGCGGTCCTGGGAGTTGCAGTTTATGGGTTTTAAAGTATACGGGATCCAAGAAAACGATGCCGGGTATTAGGGGGGAGAATTATGTCCAGAGGGACCAATCAGAAATTTAAGTTTACGTACCTGATGCAGATCATGCTGGAAAAGACGGATGACGATCACGGCCTTACCATTTCCGAGATCCTTGAGGAACTGGAGAAGTATGATGTGACGGCGGAGCGAAAGAGCATCTATGCCGACTTTCAGGATATGACGGACAAGTTCGGGATTGAGATCATCAAGGAACAGGTAGGACGGGATACGTATTACCATGTTGGCGCCAGAGAGTTTGAACTGGCGGAGGTAAAACTCCTCATCGATGCCATCCAGTCCTCCAAGTTCATCACCCAGAACAAGTCCAAGGAGCTCATCGCCAAAGTCAAGAAATTTGTCAGCGTGCATCAGGCCACCCAGCTTCAGCGTCAGGTTTTTATCAATGACCGGGTAAAGACCATGAACGAGAGCGTGTATTACAACGTGGACTTTATCCACTGCGCCATCAATCAGAACGTGAAGATCCGCTTTAAATATTACCGCTGGGACATTTCCAAAAAACTGGTGGCGACCCATAACGGCGAATGGATCCTTGTGAGTCCCTGGGCCCTGATCTGGGACGACGAGAATTATTACATGGTGGCTTACGACGAGGCGGATGACAAGATCAAACATTACCGTGTTGATAAGATGATGCGGATCTCTTTGTCGGAAGAGAGAAGAGCCGGCAGAAGGCTGTTCAATGATTTTGATATGGCAAAGTATTCCAAGTCCACCTTTGGGATGTACGGAGGTGAGCTCTGCAAGGTGAAGATCAGTATTGCAAATCATATGTGCGGCGTTTTTATCGACCGCTTCGGAAAGGACATCACTTTCTTTCCCGTGGATGAAGATCACAGCGAGTTCTTTGTGGATGTAAACGTCAGCCCGCAGTTCTTCGGTTGGATCTTCTCCCTCGGAAATGACGTTCGTGTCACCGGCCCGGATGAGGTTGTGGAGCAGATGAAGGAAGCAGCTAAGGAGTTTTTGAAGAACTTCGGATAAATTGGAAATGAAAGAGGATCTGCACTTTAATCGGTGCAGATCCTCTTTTTGTTGCAGTTGTTTTAGGGATTACAGGCGTTTTATCCGGGCACGAAGCTTTTCCATCGCTTTCATCAGTTCGTTGTAACTTGCATAGATATCGGTGAAGGTGGAGAAAGCATTTGCCTGATTACCGGCTTTGTTTTCTTCGAAGGCTTTTGTAGCATAACGATGAAGCTGTTCGTGGATCTTTTTGACTTCGGAGAGTTCGGGCAGGGCCTTGATGGCACCGGTCTGTCCTGCGATCCATTTTCCGAGTTTGCATCCGGCGGGGTTATTGACCTGCTCCAGTTTCAGGGTCTCAAAACCGCAGATGTTGTTGTACTGTCGCCAGGTAAAGATCAGATGATCCACTTCAAACACGGTAAGCCAGTCTTCGGTGGACAGGTTTGAATTCTTCCGGGCAAAGTCGGATCTTGTCTTATCTACCATGCGGGAGATCTTGTACATGTGCTCGCCGGTGTTCATGCACTCTTCGTACAGTCTGCCGTAGCTGTCAGCCATGGAATCAACGGCAGCAGTAAATTCCCTTGTTCCGGTGGACTGTACATCGATCTCTTCAAATACGGAGTTGATGCTCTCGGTCAGCTCCGCGATGGCGTCATCCACACGCTTGAAGGACTCCATGGAGCGACTGCATTCTTCGCTCTTCTCCGTTACGGCGCGGGAAGCATCCTGTACCATGTCGGACAAGCCGCCGATTTCCGAAACGATCTCATTGATCTGCTTTCCGATGTCATCGGCAGAGGAGGTTGTGGAGACGGCAAGGGATCTGATCTCTTCGGCAACCACCGCAAACCCTTTTCCGGCATCGCCAGCTCTTGCTGCTTCGATGGATGCATTCAGAGCAAGGAGATTACTTGTTCCGGCGATACTCTTGACCGTGGATGCGATCTCGGAGATCTGCTTTGCTCTGTCTTTGAATTCTTCGATCTTCTTCACAAGTCCGTCCAGACCCTTAACGGAGTCTGCAACGGAAGCGATACCGGTTGCAATCTGTGCTTTGCTGTCTTCCACGATGCCTGAGATCTCACCGCTTTTTTTGAGCATGGTCTCGGCGGAAGATCTGATCTGGGTTGAGGATTCGGAGATGCTGTCGCCGGCGTTACGCAGGGCATCGATCTCTTTCTGCTGTTCCTGGACCTTTTCCACCATGTTTTTAACGACGGAGGAATCCCCGATCTTTTTCATGGACTCATTCAGTGCCATGACAAGAGCCGTATTGTTTTTCAGAACGGCATTTAAAACGGCATTGTATTTTTTCACTACGGAAGGGTCAGTGAACCCCTCTGCTTCAACCGGGGTGAAATCACCGCCCGCTGCTTTTTCCATCAGGGAAAGCAGCAACTCTAAATCTTTGTTTTCTTCTTTTTTCCCGAACATATCCATCTCCTTGTATAGGTTAAGTAGTATAACAGTTAAATTATAGCGGAAAGAACGGTGGAAAAATATAATATTTCCATAAATTTCGGGCCTTGCGGGTACAATTTTTGTTTGCGGTCAAGTCCATTTTGGGGTTTAATAGAGAATGGAAGATGGTTTGAATAGGATGGGGAGGTCTGTGATTTCAACATGTACTATGCAACCGTCAGCGTTCTTGCGCTTATTCTGAATCTCATCATTAATAACGAATCCCATAAGAATGTTTTGAAGTGGTCCGGAGAAGCAGGATCCCAGCAGCGGGTCACGTTTCGCTACAGTTTTTTCCTGACCATGGCCAACTGCTATTTTGTGGCAGATATCTTGTGGGGGATCTTGTACGAGCATCACGAGAATAGTGCGCTCTTTCCGCTCCTTTATTCCGACTGCGTCTTTTACTTTATCTTCATATTTCTGACAATGCTGTCATGGATCCGCTATATTGTTGCCTATCTGGACAAGAAAGGGCGGCGCAGCAAGATGCTGCTCTATGCGGTGTGGTCCATGTTCACGATGGCGTTGATCAATCTGGTGATCAATCGGTTTTACCCCTTTATTTTTTCCTTTGATGAAAATCGTGTCTATATTCCGGGAACCGGCAGGCATCTTGCATTCCTGTTCCAGATCGGATTGTATCTTGTGACTTCGACCTATATGTTTTATATCGCAAAAAGGTCCCTGGGGGAGGAAAAGCACAGGTATATCGCAGTGGGTGCCACCTGTTTTGTGATGGATATATTTCTGATCTTCCAGATCCTAAATTCCAGATATCCCTTTTATGCTATGGGACTGATGATCGGGATCAGCGTGATCCATGTCTATGTGGAAGCCGGTGAACGAAAGGAAATGCGGATCTACGACCAGATCGCTTCCGGTCTGGCGGAAGCGTACGAGGCGATGTATTACATTAACATCGAGACGGGCAGATACCGGGAGTTTTCCATCAGTCAGGAATATGCATCCTTAAATGTCCCGGTAGACGGCCAGGACTTTTATTCCGAAACCTACATGAACATCCCCCGGTATGTTCATCCGGATGATCGGGATTTTGCAAGGGGGCTGTACACCAAAGAAACGCTTTTAAAAAATCTGGAGGGCAAGAGATCCTTTTCTTACAAATACCGGGTCATGGTGGGCGAAGAAGCCAGGTATTTCCTGTTCACGGTGATGCTGGCCAAGGACAAAGAACATCTGGTTCTGTATGAAAGGGATATCCAGGATGATATCAAGGCAGAAAAGCAAATGCAGGAAAACCAGAAGAAGTATGCTTCCTTCAGTCAGATCGCAGAGAGCCTGGCATCCAATTATGACGTGATCTATTACGTGGATGCAGAAGATGATAGTTATATCAGCTACGAATACAGAACCTATTACGGACAGCTGGATATGCAGAGATCCGGTGATGATTTCTTTGCGGACCAGAGAATGGTCATTCCCCAGATCGTTCATAAGACCGATCGTGATCTTGTAATGAACTTCCTGGACAAGGATCAGCTGCGCAATACAATGAAATCGCATAACAGCAGCAGTATCGATTATCGTGTGATGACCGGCAGAAGATCCCATTATGTTCGAATGACGGCACGTAAGACCGGGGATAACTCGCACTATATCATCGGTATTGAGAATATCGATGAGGAAGTGAAGAAAGAAAAGCAGCACCTCAAGGCACTGAACACCGAGAAGGAACTGGCAAGGCGGGATGAACTGACGGGGGTGAAGAACAAGACCGCCTATACGGAGTTAGAGCGGTCGATCCAGGGCAATCTCGACAACCATCTGGATTACCTGCCTTTTGCCATTGTGGTCTGCGATTCCAATAACCTGAAGAAGATCAATGATACGGAGGGCCATGTAGCCGGCGATGAGTACATCAAAAAGTCTGCGGCGATCCTTTGCGAGATCTTCACCCCCAGCCCCGTGTTCCGCGTGGGTGGCGATGAATTTGTTGCATTCCTTCGGGGCAATGATTATACAAACCGAGAGGCACTGCTGAAGAAACTGCGGGAGCAGATCCGTGAGAACCTTATAAACGGGAACGGACCCATCCTTGCATCCGGGATGGCGGAATACATTCCTGAAAACGACAGCCTGGTGACGGAGATCTTTGACCGGGCCGACAGGGATATGTACGAAGAAAAGGAGCGGTTAAAGACAATAGAAGCCGGGCAGCGGGCCAATGCCGGATGATATTTTTGTAAAAAGTATAGAACATTTTGAAAATTATCAGAAAAACTTTGTTGGAAAATGACAATTGTCATAAATAGTTGTTTTCCGTATACTCGTATACAAAGCAAAGGCGCTTTGATCCATCATTGGTGATCAAAGCGCTTTTTTCTTTTTCATTATTATTCTCCAATCCAATATGCACAGGGGCAAGGGCGCTTCGGTTGATACCGTAAGTGCCTTTTGCGTCCGGGAAGAGGTAAGAAGATGGCAATGATCAAGTTGGAAAATGTGAATAAGAACTTCGGGGATCTCCACGTTTTAAAGGATGTGAACCTTGAGGTGGAAGAGGGCGAAAAGCTTGTGATCATCGGGCCATCCGGATCGGGGAAATCAACAACCGTCCGGTGCATGAATTTTCTTGAGACGCCCAGCAGCGGACGGGTCTATATCGATGGGATCGAGCTGACACCAAAGAATAAGACCAAGGTTGTTCGGGATCTTACATCCATGGTATTTCAGCAGTTTAATCTGTATCCCCACATGACGGTATTAAAGAACCTGACGCTGGCACCCATGAAACTGCACCACAAATCGAAGAAAGAAGCCGAGGATCTTGCCTATCATTACCTGGATATTGTAGGGCTTCGGGATAAGGCGGATGTCTATCCGACAACCCTTTCCGGTGGACAGCAGCAAAGGATCGCCATCGCCAGAGCCCTGTGTTCCCAAAGTAAAATCATCCTTTTTGACGAGCCTACATCGGCACTGGATCCGGAAACGATCCAGGAAGTACTGGATGTCATGATCAAACTGGCAAAGGAAAATATCACCATGGTGGTGGTTACCCACGAAATGGGATTTGCCCGCCAGGTGGCGGATCGGGTGGTGTTCATGGCAGACGGCCAGATCATCGAGAGCGGAACGCCGGAGCATTTCTTTACCAATCCGGAAAGCGAGAGAGTAAAGCAGTTTCTCGGAAAGATCATCAGATAGTTGTCACGTACGTTTTGCAATCGTACTGGCTATATAACACATGAGGAGGAAAACATTATGAGAAAAAAAGTTTTGAGTGTACTGCTGGCAGGAGTGATGAGTATGATGCTTGCAGCCTGCGGGGATAAATCGCCCGTAGAGGTGCCTGAGGCCGCTGCCCCGGCGGAAACAACGGCTGCGGAAGCGGGAACCGGAGAAGTAGCAGGCGCACAAAAAGAGGAAGCGGCAAGCTACCCTGAGGATGTTCAAGCCGTGATCGACAGAGGAGTACTCCGAGTCGGTGTAAAGAACGCCGTGATCGGTTTTGGTTATGAGGATCCCCTGACCGGTGAGTATTCCGGACTGGAGATCGAGCTGGCAAGAGACCTTGCCGCAAGACTTGGTGTTGATGTTGAGTTTACCGCTGTTACCGCTGCAACAAGAACAGAGCTTCTTGACTCCGGCGACATCGACTGCGTACTGGCAACCTTCACCATTACGGATGCAAGAAAAGAAAGCTGGGATTTCACAACTCCTTATTATACGGACTATGTCAGCGTGCTTGTGGAAGATGCAAAGGGCATTAAGAGCCTCAGCGATTTGACCGACGCAACGGTTGGTGTATCTTCCGGTTCCACTTCCGCAAAGTCTCTGGTAAAAGCCATGATCGAGCAGGGGCTGATCAGCAGTGACGGTTTCGATGAAGAGAGCTTTGATCCCGCAACCTGGACCGAGGGCGTTAAGTTCCAGCAGTACGACGATTATCCGACCATCTCCACCGCACTGAGTGCCGGAGAAGTTGATGCATTCTGTGTTGATAAGTCCATCCTTG
The DNA here is from genome assembly GCA_017477805.1 of Lachnospiraceae bacterium. Lineage (GTDB taxonomy): Bacteria > Bacillota > Clostridia > Lachnospirales > Lachnospiraceae > SIG336. The sequence goes on along the minus strand of JAFUUM010000151.1, from coordinate 860 downwards.
CGATCTACAAGACCGAGGGAAGATCCTACATTGATGCGGAATTTGCACCTCAGAACTACGGTATCGCAACCACCAAGGGATCCGGAATGTCGGAAGTTGCGGAACAGCTGATCACCGAAAGACTGGCGGATGGGACCATCGGTAAACTGATCACCGAAAACGGTCTGGATTGATGATCAAAGATTCATACAGGAAGATTTAAGATGGAGGACCGGTGATGTCTGGACTTTTTTCACCAAGGGCATGGAGCAAAATATGGATCTATAAGGGGACGTTTCTTCTCGGCCTCTTCAATACTCTTCAGACTGCGTTTGTGGCGCTTTTGATCGCCCTTACCCTGGGGATCATTTTCGGCCTGATGGCAACCAGCGGAAAAAGGGTATTAAAAGGGATCAGCAGAGTCTATGTTGAGGTGATCCAGAATACACCGGTCCTTTTACAGATGTGTTTTTTATACTATGCACTGGCTTTTTCGGGTCGCAGCCCGGGGATCATCGTAACGGGTATCCTGGCGCTGGGGATCTACACGGGAGCCTACATGGCTGAAGTCATCAGGGCAGGCATCGAAGCGGTGCCCAAGGGGCAGTTTGAAGCCGCAAGATCCCAGGGTTTTGGGTACGTGGGACTGATGTATTACATCATCCTTCCCCAGAGTATCAAGGTGATCCTGCCGCCCATGACCAACGTCATCGTCAACATGATCAAGAATACGTCCTGTCTGTATATTGTCGGAGGGGCGGATCTGTTATCCCTGACGTACAGTTTTGTAACCGGTGAAAACACGGGAGGGGCTTATGCTCCCGCATATATCGTGTGCGGAGCGATCTTCTTTATCATTTGCTTCCCGCTCTCTTCCTTTG
>JAFUUM010000150.1 GCA_017477805.1 Lachnospiraceae bacterium | reverse complement strand
GGTCTCTGGCTGCATAGATCCCTTCTTCGGTCATGACCAGACAGGTCATGGATCCCTGGATCATCTGCTGGGCATACCGGATACCCTCAACGATGGTGTCCCGCTGATTGATAAGGGACGCCACCAGTTCCGTAGGATTCACATCTCCTCCGCTCATCTCGAGGAAATGGGAATGTCCCTGGGAAAACAACATTTCCGATAGGTCCTTGGTGTTATTGATCTTGCTCACCGTTGTGATGGCGTAGGTCCCGTGATGGGATCTGACGATCAACGGCTGGGGTTCGTAATCGGAAATGCTTCCGATACCGATAGTGCCTTTCATCTTCAGAACATCCGAATCGAATTTCGGTCTGAAGTTACTGCTCTCAATGTTGTGGATTGCCCTGTCAAAGCCCTTTTCTTTATCGTAAAATGCCAGACCGGCTCTCCTTGTACCCAGATGAGAATGGTAATCCGTTCCGTAGAAAACGTCGAATACGCAATCTTCCTTGAGTGCTGCTCCAAAAAATCCGCCCATACAAACAACCCTTCCTGTCAAAATTTTTACATCTTATCATAACAGATTAGGCTGTGATGATTCAATGCTCGCCATACCGTCTTCCTGCACAAATTCACCATTGACGGACCGTTCCCACATCTCTTTTGCGGACATAGGCTTATAGAATAAGAATCCCTGCATCTTCTCGCAGCCGATCCTCTTTAAGAATTCACTCTGTGCCCGGGTCTCAACACCTTCCGTCAGGGTATTGATCTCAAGGCGCTTTGCCATATCCACCACGGACTCGATGATGATACCGCTTTTCGCATTTTTCTCGAAGTTCTTCAGGAACTTCATGTCCAGTTTCAGGGTATCCACCTCGTAGTCCTGAAGGCTGTTCAGAGAGGAATAATCGCTTCCGAAATCATCCATCCAGATCTCATACTGAGCTTCCCGGAACTTATCCAAAACTTCGTTCATGTAGCCGGTGTCGTCGTTCATGGCCGACTCCGTGACTTCCACGTGAAGCATCCTCGGATGGACATTATACTTTTTCCGGATGGCCTCCACTTCCGCAAAGGCATCGCATAACTGAAAATCCAGTCTGGAAAGGTTGATGGAAATGGGAGATACTTTCAGCCCCGCATCCAGGGCTTTCCGGATGTCATGACACACATCTTCCACAATGTGCAGATCCAGTTTGTGGATCATGTGGATCTCTTCCAGAATGGGGATAAAATCCCCGGGAGAGATCATGCCCAGTTCCGGATCCAGCCATCTGGCCAGAGCTTCGCAGCCACAGATCACACCGGTTGTGGTGCGGACCACAGGCTGATAAAAGGGCACGATATGATCCTGTTCAATGGCGCTCTGAAGATGATTGACAACGTATTCCTTCTGCAGGGCTTTCTCCTGCAGCAGGGAATCGTAAAACCGGTAATGCCGGTCAAAGGTCTTCTTGATGCTGACACAGGCAGCCTTGGCAAGATCCATGACCACGCCCACTTCTTCATTGCCGGAGAGAGTCACGTAGATGCCGGCCTTTAGATCCACCAGTACGTCTCTCTGATACTGCTTCATTTCGTCGTGAAGCCTGATCAGTTTTTCTTCCAGGCCTTCCTTATCCGCCAGGGTAACAAAATGATCATCGTTCAGTCGCGATACCATGTAATCCGGGAAGAATTCCCTGATCTTGTTTGCAGTGATCTGCAGGAGTTCATCCCCTGCCTGGAAACAGTAACGGCGGTTAAAGGCAGTGAAGTTGATGAGGTCAAAATAGACCATGGCGTAGAAGCGCTTGTCTTCCTCTTTCTCTGCCGTAAAAACTTCCTGTGCATAGTTTCGGAACCGGCTCACATTGGGAAGCCCCGTCAGGGGATCCACATCCACCACATGGAACACCTTTCCAACAACGTGCTTTTCCAGGGAACGATCCGTTCCGGAAACAAAAGCCTCACCCACTGCAAAGCCCTTGCCGTTCCGTTTTGCTTCATACAAAAGCACATCCGCCCGCTGGATCATACTTTCTACTTCTTCCACGGTGGCAGGTTTTCCGTAGGTATAGCCGCTGGAGTTGGAGAAGGTCACGTTCTCGCCGTCCAGAGTAAGGCTCCGGTCTTCCTCATCCCAGGCTTTCAGCAGGGATTCCACGTTGGGCAGTCCCACACCGGGCCTTATCATCACAAGGAATTCATCTCCGCCATAGCGGTAGGTTGCATCAAATCCAAAGAAATACTCAAGGCACTCCGCGAAACGCTTCAGGACCGCATCGCCCCCCGCGTGACCGTAAGTATCGTTGTACTGTTTAAAGTGGTCCACATCAAACATGATGGCCACCAGGTTTTCACCCACAAAGTGTTCCACATCCAGTTTCAGACAGTGACGATTGTGCAGGCCCGTGAGTTCATCCGTGACAGACATCTTCTCCACTGCTTCAAAACGGATGGCGGCATCCCTGGTGCGAAGGTACTTGGTGACACTGGCGATCCATAAGATGGCACCGATCATCAGGTTGGTCCTGAGACCGATGTAGGGATTGTCGTACAAAAGTCCCTCGGAAACACGGAAGGATCCCAGGGAAACACAGATCAACAAAAGAGACCACATGGGTTTCTGGACGAGGATACAGGTCACCATCACCAGGATCCCAACAAGTCCCGTCAGTTTTCTCCAGAGGAACACGTCTCCGGCATAGTTAAAGATCCCATAGATGATGCTGGAAAGAGAAAAGAAAGCCAGAGTCAAATTGGTCAGGAAAGAGGTCTTTCCGATCTTTTCTTTCAGGTACAAAACAGCGACAAGGATATAACATGCCGCACTGACCAAAAACAGGATCAGGCCCGTGAGACTCAGGGCGTAATCGGTAAGGGACATGAATTCCTCACCGGTAAGTTCCGCTGATCTCTTTGCCGATTGCAAAATAAAAAAGCCAAGCACGGAAAAAAAAATGCAAAACGGTCCCACAAAGAGACCGTAATACATGTTCTCTCTTTTCAGTCTGGCTCTTACTTTTTCGGAATCCGTCGTTCTGGAGAAAAGGATCCGGATAAAATTATGAAATCTTGTAAATCTCCCCATATCTTTCCCCCCTAACATCCATTTTAGCGAGGCAAAGAGTTTTGGTCAACCACGATTCGCCTAGAAAAAAGGGCGATTTCCGCGCTTAAACGTATTCCATCAGCGCAAACAACGGCTTTACGACCACTACTTCGTCATATTCTTTCTGAGTGACCTGTACATGGGGTCCCAGGGCTTTCAGATCATCCTTTACAACCTGCAGGGAATCTTCCACGGAAACCGCTCTTCCCATCTTGATGGCACGGATCATACGGTCCAAAACTATGGGGTGGGCATAGTACGCAGGCAGAGGAATATCAATTTTCCCCCGCCGCTTCCATGGCTTCCTTGATGGCATAAAATGCGGGCTTGGGCTCGTAGTTCTCATCGAAGATACGGGAATTGGTGGTATCTCCCTTGCGATAGTGATCCACAAGACCAAAGAGAGTCACGTTGGTGATGTTGGCGGGACCGCCCCCTGCTTCGTCTTCTTCGCACAGCATCTTGAAGATCCAGCCGTAGGTACTTGCCTGCTTTTTAAACTGGGCTTCTGTTTCGGAATCCACTCCCACGGAAAGTTCCGTGATCTGGATCTCCAGACCAAGGGTGGCATAGCGCTCAATAGCTGCACGGATGGTTGCTTCTCCGGGCCAGTCCATGCCCCAGTAGCCCTGCATACCGATACCGTCCACCAGGCCCTTTTCCTTCAGAGATTCTACAAGGCTGTAGATGCCGTCGATCTTGGGGGACTGGAACGTGTTGTAATCATTATAGAAAAGCTTCACTTCGGGATCCGCGTATTTTCTCGCATAGGTAAATGCCATCTCAACGTAATCGGGACC
>JAFUUM010000149.1 GCA_017477805.1 Lachnospiraceae bacterium | reverse complement strand
CAGCAGAGACGTGGTCTATAACAGTAATATCTCCCTGGAGAAGATCGTGCTGGAAGAACTGATCAAAGGTCCCGAAGAGGGCGCAGCCTACGGCCCCACCATCAATCCCGAGACCAAGGTGATCTCCGTATCCGTAAAGGACGGAACCTGCTACGTAAACTTCAGCGAACAGTTCCTGAAACAGCCCTATACCATAAAGAGCGACGTGACCATCTACTCCATCGTCAACTCCCTTTCGGAACTGTCGAATATCAATAAGGTGCAGCTGTCCATAAACGGTGAGACCAACACCACCTATCTGGACAGTGTGACCCTGACCACAGTATTTGAACGAAATCTCGATATCATCGAATAAGAACGCCCCGGAGAGACGTCCCAAACGGATATGGAGAGACGTATCATACAACATCTGATCCCCAAGCGGCCCCTCTGCGTGGCCGCTCTTGGGGTAGTTCTGGTCATTCTGGCCGGAACGTATCTGATCCCCTTAAAAACGGAATATACGGCTTTTGACGGCGCGAAAACGGCAGAGATCACGGGAGAAGTGAAGGCTCTGACTTATCGGGCTGATCCTTATGCTGCTTCGGAGGCGGGGATGAGCATTATTGTGGATGTGGAAGCAGAAGGTTCGGATGTGGATGAACCTGGTTCGATTTCCGGGCTGGTTCGCTGCTATCTGGCGGAGGGTGAAAGGGAGCCCTGTATCGGCCAGTGGATCCGCATCAAAGGAAAACCCAAAGCCTTTCGGCATGCCACCAATCCGGGAGAATTTGATTCGGCATCCTATTATGCCATCCTGGGCTATTCCTGCTCCCTCCGGGACTGCGATATCACCGCAAGGTCGGAAGGCTATTCCCGGTACCGGCAGAGCCTCCATATCATGAGAAAAGAGATGGGAGCAGCTTTTGACAGGTATTTCCCGGCTCGCCAGGCCCAGGTCTTAAAGACCATGGTACTGGGGGATAAGAGCAGCCTGGAAGACGAGGTAAAGTCCCTGTATCAGGAAAATGGTATCATCCACATCCTGGCCATCTCCGGGGTACACATTTCTGTCCTTGGCATTGCGCTCTATAAACTCCTGCGAAAGGGCGTGGGACTAAAACGGGGGAGCGCGGCGATCCTTGCGGGGGCCGTCATCGCATCCTACGGCGTTATGACGGGCATGAGCATTTCTGCCCTGCGGGCCATCATCATGTTCCTGATCCGGGTCCTTGGGGACGTCATCGGCAGGACCTATGACATGATCACGGCCATGTCGCTGGTGGCCCTTTTGGTGCTCTTGGAGAACCCTTATTACGTACAGAACAGCGGTTTTCTGCTGTCCTTTGGGGCGGTGACTGCCCTGGGTCTCTTTTTGCCGGTGTGGAAGGAAATCTGGCGGGGATTTGGTGTAAGGGGCGCGAAGTCCCTTCTGGCAACTTCCGGCATCTCTCTTGTGACGCTGCCGGTGCTTCTGTATTTTCAATTCTCGTTTCCTGTGTATTCTCTTCTTCTCAATCTTCTTGTGATCCCGTTGATGAGCATTGTGATGATCGATGCGGTGATAACGCTGATCCTTATGCCGGTGCTTTCCGGTATCGGGGCGGGAGTATTGATCCCGGTGATCTCCCTGCCGGCAAGGCTGATCCTGAGGCTCTATGAGATCCTGTGCCTTGGAACGGAGAGCCTGCCCTTTCATACGTTGATCCTTGGAAAACCGGATCTTTGGAAGGTGATCCTTTATTATTTGATCCTGGGATCTTTGCTGGTTTTGGCAGCTTTCAAACGACTGGGGAGCGGTCCCATGCTGGGATTTATTATGGCGGGGCTTTGTATCCTCTGTTTTCGCAGTTATGGAACCCTGGAGATCACCATGGTAGATGTGGGGCAGGGGGACGGTATCGTGGTCATTAACGAGAACGGAAACTGTTATCTCTTCGACGGAGGATCCTCTTCCAAGACCAACGTAGGGACCTATCAATTACTGCCGTTTTTAAAAATCCGGGGGATCAAAAAAGTGACAGCAGTGTGCATTTCCCACATGGATGACGATCATGTCAATGGGGCTCTTGAGGTGTTAACGCAGGCAAATACGGCCGGTGTGGAGGTAGGCCAGGTACTTCTTCCAAAACCGACACAGGGGATTCCTACAGAGGATATGACCGACGTGGTCAATATTTCGGCTTCGAAAACTATTCCGCTGTTATTTGTCCAAACGGGTACCAAATGGAGGGATCACAGACTGGAGTTTATCTGCTTAAACCCAGATCCCAAAAGGGATCCGGAGGATCGGAACGAGACCTCGGAGGTGTTTTTGATGAGGCTTTTAGATGGTGAAGATAAGGATGATTGTGCGGCCAATATTTCCTTTTCCATGCTCTTTACCGGGGACGTTACGGGAGAAGCGGAGGCGCAGGTGATCCAAGGGTACCGGGAGTTATTCATGGGAGAAAGACTGACGATCCTGAAGGTAGCACACCACGGATCCAAGTATTCCACGCCCTCGGAGTTTTTGTCCCTTTGCAGACCCGCACTGGCGCTGATCTCTGCCGGGGATAAGAACCGCTACGGCCATCCCCATAAGGAATTGCTGGAAAGATTGTCGGAAGAGAGCATTCCTTACCTTTGTACTGCGGAAACGGGAGCCATTACCGTCTCTGTCCGGGGGAAACGGGTGGAAGTGCGGACATTTCTGGATAATCGGGAATAGGGGTGGTATGATGGTACGGGAGAAATATTATGGCAAGTACAACCTATTCATCAAAAAAAGAACCAAGGCCCATGGCGGGTAACCTCTTAAAGGCGCTGTATCAGGAACTGGAGGAAGGCACTTTCCGTCCGGTCTATCTAATCTTCGGAGAGGAGAGTTATCTCATCCGCCAGTGCAGGGAGAGATTAAAGACGGCGCTCATGGCCGGCGGTTCCGATATGAACTTTAACCGTTATCAGGGCAAGGAAGTCCAGGTGCCCCAGGTCATCGATCAGGCGGAAACCCTGCCCTTTTTGGCGGAACGCCGGGTCATCTTACTGGAGCGGACCGGACTGTTAAAGAGTGGCGGCGACGAGTTGGCAGAGTACATCAAGGACATGCCCGAGACCACGGTGATCATCATGGCCGAGGATGAAGTGGACAAGCGCTGCAAACTCTACAAGGCCATTGATAAGATCGGAAAATGCCTGGAACTGTGCCACGGGGATGAGAAGTCCGTTTCCGGCTGGGTCGGAAGCCGTGTGAAAAAGAACGGCAAGCAGATGAGCAACAGTGCTTATCTGCTCTTCCGGGAGTCCGTCGGGGACGATATGGAACTGATGGATAAGGAACTGGATAAACTTCTGGCCTATTGTATGGACCGGGATGTGATCACTGAAGATGACGTCAGAGCCATCTGTATCAGACAGATCACCACGGAGATCTTTAAGATGACGGACGCCATGGTGGCAGGAAACCGCAAGGAAGTCATGAAGCGGTATTTTGACATGGTGGAGATGCAGGAGTCCCCCATGTACATCCTGACCATGCTGACGAGGCAGTTCAGGCTGATGCTTGAGACCAAGGACCTGCTCCAGAACAACATGGTGAAGCAGGATGTGATGTCAAAAATGGGCATGGGTCCTTATCAGGCGGATATCTACATCAGACAGTCCAGAGGCTTTTCGAGAGAGTATCTGGAAAAGGCATTCCGTGACTGCGTGGATACGGATTACCGCATCAAATCCGGCCTGATTGACATGAAGATGGGCGTGGAACTTCTGCTGACCAAATACAGCAGCGGAAGAGGGTAAAAACCCGGATAAACGGAATTGAATTGGAATAAAACGATAATAGAGTGAAAATGGAAACGAGGCCCCTTGGTGATGATCCAAAGAGCCTCGTTTTGCGTCTTTTATGACATTTTATGACAGCTTGAAGAAGTTGCCGGTACGGATGAGTACGGGACGAAGGCCCATGTACACCACGTAGGAAACGATAACGGAAACGCCGGCATTTAATGCAGTGATGCCGATATCCCAGGTCAGGGCCAGTTCGGCAGCAGGTTTTCCGATGATCACCAGCTTGTAGAAATATCCCACCACGGGATCAAAGATGGCATTGAACAAAAGTCCGCCCACGGCAGCGAGAATGACAAAAAGGGAAATGTGCTTTTTGTCCGTGGAGGTCGTAATGCGTCCGATCTTGTGGGCGATGAGGCCTGCGATGACGCCGATGCAGAACTTCAAGAAGAAGGTCTTGGGGGCGTATACGATGTAAACGGGATCAAAAAGATCCGCAAAGGTCATGCCGATGGCTCCGGAGAGACCGCCTAAAGGACCGCCCAGCAAAAGGGCTGCGATAACAACTACGGCATTTCCCAGATGGATGGTGACGGCACTGCCGCCGGGCAGGGGAATGCGGAAGAAAGCGTTACACAGTGCAAACACCGCATAGGACAGTGCGGCGAACATGCCGACTAAAACAATTTTCCTCAGTTTTTCATCTTTCATAATGATGCTCCTCCTCTTGACGGGATTTTCAGGTATCCCGTTGCTTTCTTTTGAGTATATTCATTTTGACCTTAACAAAAAGTGCCAATTTATACTAACTTTATAAGGTCAGATGAAAGAAAGCCCGTAAAATAGGGACTTAAAAGTTACCAAGGAATGGAAGGGCGGAGAAGGTTTTTTTGGAAGTTTTGCCGTTTCTTTTGGGTTTAAAGAAGGCTAAAATAATCGTACTGGCGTAATGACAGGCCGATTCTGTGTGACAGACAGTTGAGGAAAGAGATATGAAAAAGATAAAAGATGGATTTCTGAAGATTTTGCCGCTATGGCCGTGCACGTATTTCCTCGTGTACCTGCTGGTGTTCAAACTTTTGGAGACCCGGATCACAGGAAGCTTTACCGTGATCCATATGGATGTGGATGAGTATATTCCTTTCTGCGAATACTTCATCATCCCTTATCTTCTCTGGTTTCCCATGATCGGGGTGAGCGTGGGTTACTTCTTCTTAAAAGAAAGAGAAGAGTACAAAAGGCTTCTTGCATTCCTGTTTACGGGAATGACACTGTTCCTTGTGATCTCCGCGGTACTGCCCAACGGACATATCATGCGGCCCGTGTTCTTTGAGCACGACAATATTTTTACCGCTCTTGTAAAGAACCTGTATGCAGCGGATACGGAAACAAACGTATTCCCCAGCATCCACGTTTACAACTCCGTTGCGGTATGCTGTGTAGTGTATCATTCCCGGACACTGAAGAAGAAGCGGGTTGTGAAGGCACTTACCATGCTGCTGACGGTCCTGATCATCCTGGCCACCCTGTTTTTGAAACAGCATTCCGTGGCAGACGATCTTGGAGCATTTTTGATGGCGGCTGTGGTCTATCGGTTCGTTTACGAACCCGCCCTCTGCCCCTTCAAAGAGCCCGCAAACGCCCAATTTAAGCGGGTTGCATAATTTTTGAAAAAATTTAAAAAATTTTGTTGACAAAGTATTTTTGCTTTGATATAGTATTACTTGCGTTCGGCAAGAGCGAGCGCAAGAAAATGCGCGAGTGGCTCAGTTGGTGGAGCACGACCTTGCCAAGGTCGGGGTCGCGGGTTCGAGTCCCGTCTCGCGCTCTCTAAGAACACGAAGAAGGACATCCAAATGGATGTCCTTTTTTCGTGTTCACCGGAGCTCCGCCGGATACTCGAAGGTTCGAGGTCTCCGCTCCGCTCCGGTCGTTGCTGAACGGACGGTCTACATTTCATTTCGGTCGTTGCTGGGCACTCGTCCCCTGGACGAGTAGCAACCCGGACGTCCAGCAACGTCTCGCGCTCTTTCTTTGCAGGCGCCCCGTCTCGCACGATCTTGCAGAAACCCTGGTTTTTTGAGGCTGTTAAGCTTGTTTTGCTCTGTTTCCTTATGAATATTTGAAAATGACAGTGCTTTGGATT
>JAFUUM010000148.1 GCA_017477805.1 Lachnospiraceae bacterium | reverse complement strand
TGATGTTCTCTTTTACTACGTCAGGGTTTTCTCTTAAGAATTTGATGTCGATCATGTCCGATCCTTCTTTCTGTATTCTTTCTATAATCTCTTCAAATTGTTTCTCTTCCGGATGCCTGTTCCAGCGCTTCCTTTTCTTCGGGGGACAGATCTCCCTGAGCTTTGCCGCGCTTGATCTCTTTTACATAAGTATAACTGCTTTCCGTTCCGTACACGGAGTTCAGGATAAATCCGTTATCCTTTTCATCCAGCAGTGCAAGGACAAAGGAAAGTTTTCCGCTGATCTGCTGAAATGCATCGTATCTGACGATGCCGACTTTCTGGAATGCCGGCTCCAAGTTTTTGTACAGGGTCCGGATATCCCGGTGATGCTGATCTGTGTTCTCTTTCAGTTTTTCAATATCCTGACAAACACCGGCGATCTGCTTTTCCATGCTCTTTGCATTTTTTCCCTGCATAAAAGCTTCATACCGTTTTGTTAATTTATTTGTCTTCACTATGAAGACGATGAGCAGGATGAGCAGTATCACAACCGCTGCAATCAATCCTAAAAGAATATAGCCCGGATCTATACTTCCAAGGCCGATGGAGGCCAAAAATCCGCTTGTCATGTTCTCCCCTTTCAGTTTTCAGTAGTTTAGTTGGTATGAGTCAGCAGTTCCGTCAAACGATCCAGTTCGTCGTTACTGTAGAACTCGATCTCGATCTTTCCGGTACCGTCCCCCTTACCGTCGATGGATACCTTTGTGCCAAGAGATGATTTCATCCGGTTCTCGATATCCTGATAGATCAGTTTCAAAGTAGTATCTTCCTGCTTGGGAGCAACTGCTTTGGTCTTCTTTTCTTTACCAAGATCTCTGACCAGTTTTTCGGTCTCGCGAACACTGAGTTTTTCATCAAAGATCTTCTGTGCCAGCTCGTACTGATCGGAAGGATTCTCCACCGTGATCAGTGCTCTTGCATGACCGGTGGTGATCATTTCTTCAATGATCATCCTCTGTACCTCATCGCAGAGTTTTAAAAGTCTCATGGAGTTGGTCACTGCGGTACGGCTCTTGGATACCCGCTCCGCAAACTCATCCTGCTTTAAGTTGAACTCTGTCAGCAGACGTTTGTAAGCCTGTGCTTCTTCGATGGGGTTTAAGTTTTCTCTCTGGATGTTCTCGATGAGGGAAATCTCCACGATCTCCTGCTCGGTGTACTGCTTAATGATCACAGGGACTTCTTTTAAACCTGCCAGTTTTGCAGCTCTCCATCTGCGCTCACCGGCAATGATCTCGTAATGATCTTTTCTGTCCTGTACCAGGATGGGCTGGAAGATACCATACTGTTTGATGGAATCCGCAAGTTCCTGCAGTGCATCCTCATCAAAATTCTTACGGGGCTGATCACGGTTAGGTTCCACCTTTGTGATCTTTACCTTTACAACAGTTCCCTCTGTACTGGGTATCTCGCCCTTGGGCGTCTGCTGGGTAGCAGGTGCTGCTTTCGTTTCGTTTTTCTCGGGTGCTGCTGACTTGGGGATCAGTGCGTCAAGTCCCCGTCCTAAACCTCTCTTTGCCGCTGCCATGCTTATACATCCTTTCTGGCGATGATCTCATCCGCCAAGTTTCTATATGCTTCCGCACCTGCGGACTTTGCATCGCTTTCATTGATGGGTACACCGAAACTGGGCGCCTCAGCCAAACGTATGTTCCGGGGTATAACGGTCTCAAATACGTGGTGCTGAAGATTACTCTTTACATTCTCCACTACCTGCTGAGACAGATTGGTACGGGAATCATACATGGTAAATACAACACCCTCGATATCCAGAGTAGGATTCATACGCTCTCTTACAAGATTGATGGTATAGATCAACTGGCTGAGACCTTCCAGTGCATAGTACTCACACTGAATGGGAACCAGGATCTTGTCGGATGCCGTCATGGCATTTAAGGTTAACATGCTTAAGGAAGGAGGACAGTCGATGAGAATAAAGTCATACTTGTCCCGGATATAATCCAGATCATCTTTGAGGATAAACTGATTCCGTTCCTTATCGATGAGTTCCACTTCCACTGCCGCAAGATTTACATTGGCGGGAAGCATATCCAGGTTCGGTCTGAGATCGGTAATGATACAGTCACGAATGTTGCTGTCTCCCAGCATCATCTCATATACCGTATCCTCCAGTTCATTTTTGTCCACTCCAAATCCACTGGTAGTGTTTCCCTGAGGATCGATATCAACCAGCAGAACTTTCTGACCTTTTTCTGCAAGGCAGGCTGCAAGGTTGATGGAGGTGGTAGTCTTTCCGACTCCTCCTTTTTGGTTTGCGATTGCGATTACTTTAGACATAATTCTCCCTTCCACGTCTCTCCTACGGGTTCATTTGTTTATTATATCAATTTGAATTTTGATAGTAAATTGGATATATGGTTCTTGCGGTCTCTGAATCAACATATTGTATGGATTCAAAATGTTTCACGGTGAATCCATCTTTTTCAGTTTTTTGCGAATCTATGTTTCACATGATATGGAATCTATATATTGTGGGTAGAATGTTTCACGTGAAACATTATCTTGTATCTCTTCCGGATTCAAATTCGGAATCTATGTTTCATGTTTCACGTGAAACATTTTTAGAAAGGAATCTAAATATTGTATCAGGATAAGGGTGACTTGGCAGGCGTGCCTGCTTTTCTGGGATAAGGTTTCGGAGTAGGTGCCGTCTTCTTCACGACCACAAATGTCCTGTTCATATCCGTGTCAGGAAGGGTGAACTCCTTTACCCTTTCCACTTTTCCTTTTAAAAGAAACAGAGCCTTGTCTGCTACCTGCAATTCCTCAGCTGCTTTTTCAGATTTATAAGAAATAAAACAGCCTCCCATACGGAGAAAAGGTAAACAGAGTTCAGATAGGGTAGCAAAGTTTGCAACAGCTCTGGAAACACAGAGGTCATATTGGTCACGATACTTTTGATCTCTTCCAAAAACTTCCGCCCGGCCATGTACTGCTTCGATCTCCGTGAGACCCAGGGAATTGATCACCTCATTCAAAAAACCAACTCTCTTCTGTAAAGAGTCAAGCAAGGTGATCTTCAGATTGGGGAATGCGATCTTCAAAGGAATACCGGGAAATCCTGCTCCGGTTCCCACGTCGATCACAGATAACGTCTCAGTTCTGATCTCTCCGTAGAACTTACAGAGAGAGACGGAATCGTAAAAGTGTTTCATCAGCACATCCGGAAGTTCCGTGATGGCGGTAAGGTTCATCTTCTGATTCCATTCGATCAGAAGGTCATAGTACACGTGAAACATATTGATCTGGTCATCGGATAATTCCAGATCCAGTTGTTCCTGACATACGGTTTGAAATTCTTCAAAACTATTCATCATCTGGTACTAATCCTTTTTGGAAGATCCATTGGTTTTCTGATACTGTTCCAGGTAGATCAACAATACGGAAATATCTGCGGGAGATACTCCTGAAATTCTGGAAGCCTGCCCGATATTCTCCGGCATGAATTTGATCAGCTTCTGTCTTGCTTCGATCCGAAGGCTGGGTACCTGTTCATAATCAAAGCCGGCCGGGATCCGTCTGTTCTCCAACTTCTTAAACTGTTCCACCTGTCTGAACTGTCTTTCAATATATCCCTCATACTTGATGGAGATATTGACCTGTTCTTTTTCCGCTTCAGTCAGGAACTCGATTCGTTCGTGATCGATAGGTGCAATGGCTTCATAGGAAAGCTCCGGTCTGCAGATCAGATCTGCCAGAGATGCTCCGGTATGAAGAGGAGTTGTTTCACGTGAAATCAAAAACTCCGTTACTTCTTTTCCTGCTCCGACAAAGGTATTCTTTAACCGTTCGATCTCGGAACGTATATGTTCTTCTTTTTCACAAAGGGCTTTGTACTCTTCATCGGAAATCAACCCGACTCTGTGTCCGAATTTCCGAAGTCGGAGATCTGCATTGTCCTGTCGAAGAAGAAGTCTGTACTCCGCTCTGGAAGTCATCATACGATAAGGCTCAAAACTCTCCTTGGTCACCAGGTCATCGATGAGAACTCCGATGTAAGCTTCCGACCGGTCCAGGATCAGCTGCTCTTTTCCGAGGATTTCCATGGAAGCATTGATACCTGCCATCAATCCCTGGGCAGCTGCTTCTTCATAACCGGAACTTCCGTTAAACTGTCCTGCACAGAACAGACCATGGATATGTTTCACTTCCAGACTTAAATGAAGTTGGCCGGGAGCAAGACAATCATATTCGATGGCATATGCATTTCTGACGATCCGGCAATTTTCCAATCCGGGTACTGTCCGGTACATGGCAAGCTGTACATCTTCCGGCATGGAAGAACTCATACCGTCCACATACATTTCTCCACAGTCTTTTCCTTCGGGTTCGATGAAGACCTGATGTCGGATCTTGTCCGGGAACTTCACCACCTTATCCTCGATGGAAGGACAATACCTGGGACCGGTTCCTTCAATGACTCCGGCATAGATGGGTGACCGGTCAAGGTTTGCCCGGATGATATCATGGGTGGTCTCGTTGGTGTAAGTCAGCCAGCAGGATTCCTGAGGGATCTGAACCGTAGCGGGATCCGTGGAAAAAGAGAAAGGAACCACTTTGGGATCGCCGAACTGCTCTTCCATCTTACTAAAATCGATGGAGCTTTTATCCATACGGGCAGGAGTACCTGTTTTAAATCTGCGAAGTTCCACACCAAGATCAGACAGTGCTTTGGAAAGATGGGTGGCAGCCATCAGACCGTTTGGTCCGGTATAAGTGATAGCCTCTCCGCAAAGACATCTGGCATTTAAGTAAGTACCGGTTGCCACGATCACTGCTTTACAGGAATAGGTGATCCCCGTCAGAGTCTTAACACCCGTGATCTTCTTCGTGAAAATTTCACGTGAAATGGGATCCGTAATCTCTCCATCCTCTGTCAGGATCTCAACAACTTCTCCCTGTTTGATGGTAAGGTTTTCCTGGGACTCCAGGATCTTTCTCATAGATCTGCTGTACTCGGATTTATCCGCCTGACATCTGAGGGAATGAACAGCGGGACCCTTTGAGACATTCAACATCTTCGACTGAAGAAAAGTCTTGTCGATGTTCTTACCCATCTCTCCGCCAAGGGCATCGATTTCTCTCACCAGATGTCCTTTTGATGATCCTCCGATGTGAGGATTGCAGGGCATCATGGCAATGCTCTCCACGCTGACGGTAAAGATGATAGTTTTCAGTCCAAGTCTGCTGCAGGCAAGTGCGGCTTCACAACCGGCATGGCCTGCACCAATGACACAAATGTCATATTCTGTGATTTGCTTGATGGTTTTCTGTTCCATGATATTTCCTTATTATTTACCCATACAAAACTTAGAAAAGATCTCGTTGACCAGATCATCTTCCACTTCTTCACCAATAATGAGACCAAGCTCGGTGTATGCACTCATCAGATCTCCGGCTAAAAGATCCTCGGGCATCTCATCTTCGATGGTCTGCTTCACTGCTTTGACGGATTCTGCGGCAGCAACCAGATGCTGCTTCTGTCTCATATTCGTGATCACGATCTTTTCCGACATGGTCACATCCCCATGCCAGAACATTTCCATGATCTTCTTTTCCAGTTGATGACGCTCCTGCCGAAGTTCGATCTTCGCTCCGGTCTCATCCGTAAACTCCTGCTTGGATGAAAACAAAAACACGGTAGGAAGTTTATCTTCGGATAGTCCGGAGATTTCCTTATAAGAAGAAAGAAGGTGCTCTTTTTCAAATGCTCTTTCCGTGTCTGCCTTACTCATCAGGAAGATACAGGGTTTCTCTTCAATGAGGTCAAAGGCCTGACGTAGCTCTTCTTCCGAGGGCATCACGGCAGAGTCCATCAGATATAAGATCAGATCCGCATTCTTTGCAGCTTCCCGGGCCCTCTCCACTCCGATCTGTTCAATGACATCTTCCGTTTCCCGAAGACCTGCCGTATCCATGAGCCGAAGGGTAAGATCTCCCAGTCGCATGGTGGACTCTACGGTGTCTCTGGTGGTTCCGGGAATATCCGTAACAATGGCTCTCTCCTCTTCCAACAGGAAATTCAGGAAAGAAGATTTTCCGGCATTGGGTTTTCCGAGAATACAGACTTTGATACCATCCTGCATCAGTCTCCCGTTTTCCGCGGAAGCGATCAGTTCATTCAAAGTCAATAATGTTCTGTCACAAAGATCCGTGCAACGATCTCCGAAATCGGAAAGATCATAGTTTTCCGGATCATCCAGAGCGGACTCCAAATAGGCGATCTCATAGATCAGTTCTTTTCGAAGGGAGATCACCTTGTCCCGCAGGGATCCCTTTAATTGGGATAAAGCATTCTTTGCGGCAAGATCACTTGTGGAACGGATCAGACTCATAACGGATTCCGCCTGGGTTAAGTCGATCCTTCCGTTTAAGAATGCTCTTTTTGTGAATTCTCCCGGCTCGGATAAACGGGCTCCTGACTGTAAGATCCTCTCAAGGATCCTTCTGGTCACAAGGATACCGCCGTGGCAACTGATCTCAGTTACATCTTCTTTGGTGTAGGATCTGGGTCCTTTCATGACTGACACCATTACCTCATCCAGCACATTTCCCTCTTCGTCCAGAATATGTCCGTAATGGATGGTATGAGATTCCGCGTTTTTCAGACTCATCCCTTTCTTTCCGGGACGAAATACTTTGTCCGTGATTTCTATGGAATTATCTCCGCTGACGCGGATCATGGAAATACCGGCTTCCGTAAGTCCGGTGGAAATGGCGGCGATGGTATCACTCATAAAAATACCCCTGGCGCATTCAGCGCAAAGCGGCTCACCAAAAGAAACCTCTTGGTGAGCCGTCCAAACATACTAATTATTGGATTTTAATACGACCACAACATGTCTGTAGGGCTCTTCTCCCTCAGAATAGGTGGTAACATACCGATCATTCTGGAGAGCGGAATGGATGATCCTTCTTTCGTAAGGATTCATGGGCTCTAACTCTACTGCCCTTCTCGTTCTCTTTACCTTGAAGGCCACATTTCTTGCCAGGTTTTCAAGGGTCTTTGCACGTCTTTCTCTGTAATTCTCGGTATCAACCTTTACGCGGACATATCCGTCAACGTC